>JAATFE010000304.1 GCA_015655365.1 Terriglobales bacterium | reverse complement strand
CGGTCGAGTCCGTGGGCATGGTTCTGCTCTGGGTGTCCAACGCTCCGTGGGTGGCTTTGGCCGGCGCGGCCCTGGCCGGCTTCGGCTTCTCGCTGGTCTTTCCGGCGCTGGGGGTGGAAGCGGTAAAGCGCGTGCCGGAACACAATCGCGGCACCGCCCTGGGCGTCTACACTGCCTTTGCCGACGTCTCCTTCTTCCTCACCGGCCCCCTGGCCGGCATGGTCATCGGCCTCTACGGCTACGCCAGCGTTTTTCTCTTCGGACTGGTGTGCGTGCTGGGAGCGCTGGGGATTACCGTTTATCTGCGGCGGGAAGAAAATAGGGAACAGAAAATAGGGAGTAGGGAGTAGGGAACAGGGAACAGAAAGAACCGGTCCGGAGAGGAAATCTGGAGCAAGCACCAAAACCGGGTGCCCACTTTCGCCGCGGCTTCATCGCGGTTAAAGTGGGATAGTTCCACCTATCTATCGCTTTTTATAGGCTTTTACTTTCTTGCAAAGAATGCAAAAGGGTGAGCAACGAATCACCCATCTACTCCCTGCTCCCTACTCCCTAAAACAGCAACGGCCACCCCGAAGGGTGGCCGTTGCTGTTTGGCTTTGCGGAGAGCAGTTTAGTGCTCGGTCTTGCGCCAGTTGATGAGGTCGCCAAGAGTCGTGGTCGAGCTGGAGACAGGCGTCTTGTTGTTGCTATAGCTCTCGACCGTTGCGCGCGTGGCTTCCTGGCCAATGGCACGCAGGCTGAGGCCCACCTTCTTCTCTTCGACGTTGATCTTGATGATCTTGAAGTCGTGCTCCAGACCCGTTTCGAGCTTCGACGGTCCGCCGTCGTCGCCGGCCTCGGAGATGTGGCAAAGACCTTCCACGCCCTCCGCGATCTCGACAAACGCGCCGAACTGCGCCGTGCGCAGAACCTTGCCATGGACCACGTCGCCCACCCGGTGCTCTGCAAAGAAGCTTTCCCACACATCGGGCTGCAACTGCTTGATGCCGAGCGAGAGGCGGCGGTTCTGCGGCTCGACGCCGAGAACGACGGCCTTGACCTTCTCACCCTTCTTGACGATCTCGGAAGGATGCTTGACGCGCTTGGTCCAGCTCAGGTTGGAGACGTGAACCAAGCCGTCGATGCCGTCTTCGATTTCGACAAAGGCGCCAAAGTCGGTCAGGTTGCGCACCCGGCCCTCGACCACGGTCCCGGCCGGATACTTCTCGGTCAGGTTTTCCCACGGATTCTCGAGCAACTGCTTCATGCCCAGGGAAATGCGGCGATCGGCAGGATTGACGCTGAGAACAACCGTTTCGACCTCGTCGTTGGGCTTGACCAGCTTGGAGGGATGCTTGAGGCGCTTGGACCAGGTCATCTCGGAGAGGTGAACCAGGCCTTCGATGCCCTGCTCGAGCTCGACGAACGCACCGTAGTCGGTGACCGAAAGAACGCGGCCATGGACGTGTGCGCCCACCGGGTAGCGCTCGGAGGCATCGAGCCACGGATCGGGCGTCAACTGCTTGAAGCCCAGGGATACGCGCTGCTTGTCCTTGTCGAACTTGAGCACCTTGACCTGGATCTCGTCGCCGACGTTGACCAGATCGCGGGGGTGGGTCAAACGGCCCCAGCTCATGTCGGTGATGTGAAGCAGGCCGTCGATACCGCCCAGGTCGACAAACGCGCCGTAATCGGTCAGGTTCTTCACTGTGCCGGTCAGGACTGCGCCTTCGCCCAGGTGCTCGAGAGTGGTGGAACGCTTGGCGTTCTGCTCCTCTTCGAGGATTTCCTTGCGGCTGACGACGACATTGCCGCGCTTCTTGTTCAGCTTGATGACGCGGACTTCGATCTGCTGGCCGAGATAGCCGTCCAGGTTGCGGACGGGGCGAATCTCAAGCTGCGAACCGGGCAAAAACGCCTTGAGGCCGATATCGACCGTCAGACCGCCCTTGACGCGGCTTACGACTGTGCCGATGACCGGGGTCTTGTCGTTGGCTGCCTTTTCGATCACGTCCCATACGCGCAGACGCTGGGCCCGCTCGTAGCTCACCAGGTAGCCGCCCTCCGGCTCCTCGCGTTCGATGACCACTTCGATGACGTCGCCGGGCTGGAACTTCACGGCACCGGTGTGATCCAGGACCTGCTCCAACGGCACAAGGCCCTCGGACTTCAGACCCACATCGACAACCAGGTGCTTTTCCGTCTGCTTGATCACGGTGCCGGAAACGATCTTGTCGCCGTAGGCTTCAACGGCGGCGGCCTCAGCGGCCTGCTCCCGTTCGAATGCTGCCAAGGCGGCAGAAAAGTCATCCATCGACTCAAGGTGATCGGCGTGCGCGGCAGCCTTTTCGGGCGCGGGCGCAGCGGCAACGGGTGCAGCTTCCGCAACCGGCGCGGCAACCGTTTCCGGCGCCTCGACAACGGGTGCGGCTTCAACAACGGCAGCGGCCGGAATTGCCAGCTCAGGTACGGCCACGGCAGCAGGCTCGGGTTGCGCGACTACTTCCGCGGCAACCTCGGCGACGGGCGCGGCTTCAGCGGGAATGACTTCCGCAGGCGCGGCCTCGGCTACGGGCTCGGTTGGGGCATCGGCGTCCAGCGCTGAATTTTCGACTGCTTTGGCTACTTCGGCGGTCTCGGGGTTGGACGTGGATTCGGACGACGGCTGCTGAAGCTCCGTCGCAGGCTCAAGGGTGGGGGTTTCCAATTCGGTGGTCAGGGTTATACTCTCGGGTTCGGGATTGAGGACGTTTGCCATCACTGCCAGCTCCGGATTCCTAGCTCCCCGCGACGGATAGTGCCTGCCGCTGGGGGGGTAGCTTTTGCGCCGCGATTGCCGCCGGCGTAAAGGCCTTCAGGCCGTATCCCTGCGATGGCCGGTGTCTGTACGGGAAGTGTTTTTGCAGAGACAGTCCTCCCAGCAAATGCGCTGAAAGTGATGCGGCTGATCTCCTTGGAAAACACCCGGCAGGCATAGGCTTGCTGAAGGGCGGCCGCAGCTTGCTGCTGGAATCCGCGCAGTAAGCTACGCTCACGAGTGTAGCAACCTCCGCTTTCCCACGTCAATCCAACAGGTTGGCCATTTCATACGGTTTTTATCTATTCCCAATCGGCGCGCTGAGAGCAACGGACTTACGGGTGGGGCGGCGCAGATTTCGCCTCTATACTTATTTCGGCGGTGTTGCTTTCATGGATATTCTTTGGACTCCCTGGCGTTATGCCTACGTCACCACGGCGGACGGGGCGGCGCGCCCCGGCGTTCCCCCCAGCCTCAACGCGTGGCCCGGCGATTTGGGCTGCGTTTT
>JAATFE010000491.1 GCA_015655365.1 Terriglobales bacterium | reverse complement strand
TCGAGGACCGCCAGATTTATGTCGAACTGGCCGGACCGGACACGCCGCTGGTGGTTCAACACAACGGCGAACTGCTGCGCGCCCTGGAGACCCTGGCCGCGCAGATACTCCACCTGGACCAGCACGAGCACGGTCTGGTCAGCTTTGACGCCGCCAACTTCAAGGCCCTGTATGCCGAGGAATTGAAGCTCACCGCCGAAACCGCCGCGGAAAAAGTGCGCACGTCGGGCATTCCCTATGCCTTTCCGCCGACCAACAGCCGCGAGCGCCGCCTGCTCCACCTCGCCTTCCGCGCCATTGAAGACGTGGAGACGGCCAGCTCCGGCGAAGGCCAGGAGCGCTTCCTGGTGGTCTATCCCAAGGGCAAAACGGATTTGCCGTTTACCCCGCCCATGAAGCCGAGAGGCTTTACCCGCCGATAAACGCGCAAGGCCCTCCGCATCACGCAGAAAAGCCCACCTCCCTGAACCGGGGCCGTGGGCTTTTTAGTTTTTCGCTGACTCGTGATCGTGCAATTGCCATCAGGGGCTACTCCGGCCCCTAACCCGATCCCGCGCCTTTTTCTGGCGCGGGCCCGCCGAAGGCAATTGGCCCCACCGCAGGTGGTCAGCCGTTCAACTGCTCTTGTAGCTTGTTGATGGTGCGGTGCAGGTCCTTGTCGGTGCGGCGCTGCTCGTCGATCTTGCCGATCGAGTGCATCACGGTGGTGTGGTGCTTGCCGCCGAACTGGCGGCCGATTTCCGGCAAGCTGGCTTCGGTCATCTGCTTGGCCAGGTACATGGCGATCTGGCGCGGCACCACCACGTTGCGCGAGTTGTTTTTCTGCTTCAGGTCGCTGACCCTCATGCCGAAGTTCTCGGCCACGGCGCGCTGAATGGCGTCGATGGTAATCTTGCGCACCTGCATGTCGATGAACTGCTTGAGGCACTGCTGGGTGGTGGCCAGCGTGATCTCCATCTTGTTCATCTGGCACCACGCGATCAGCCGCGTCATGGCGCCTTCCAGCTCACGCACGTTGGTGCGGACGTTGGAAGCCACAAACAAGGCCACGTCGATGGGCAGCGCCACCTGCTCGCGCTCGGCCTTCTTCTCCAGGATGGCGACCTTGCTCTCCAGATCCGGCGGTTGAATGTCGGCGATCAGGCCCCACTCGAAGCGCGAACGCAGCCTGTCCTCGATTTCCGCCAATTCTTTCGGCGGCCGGTCCGAGGCAATCACAATCTGCTTCATGCTCTCGTGCAGCGCATTGAAGGTGTGGAAGAACTCCTCCTGGGTGCGCTCTTTCTGGGCGATGAACTGGATGTCGTCGATCAACAGCACGTCCACGGTGCGGAAACGGTCGCGGAAGCTGGTCATGCGGTCGTTGCGCAGCGAGGTGATCATCTCATTGGTAAACTTTTCCGCCGAAACGTAGCAGATGCTGGCTCCGGGCTGACGGCGCTTTACCTCGTGGCCGATGGCATGCATCAGATGGGTCTTGCCCATGCCGACGCCGCCATACAGAAACAAGGGGTTATACGCACGGGAAGGCCGCTCGGCCACTGCCAGGGCCGCGGCGCGGGCAAACTGGTTGCCGTTGCCGATGACGAAAGCGTCGAAGGTGTAGCGCGCGTTCAGTTGCGCCGCGCCCCAATCGATGGTGGTCTGCACCGGGGTGCGCGATGCCGAAGCGGATGGGGCGGTGGCGGCGTGCGAGGGAACCGGGCCGAAGCCGCCGTCCTTGCGCTGCGGCGGAATCGAGGGGTCCTCCTCCGCGGTCACAAAGCACACGTCGTCGAACTCCAGCGATTGCAGGTCGATGGCTTCCTGGATCAGGTCGCCGTACTTGTCCCCGATGTGCTGAAACTCGGGCGAGGGCACGCGCACATAGAGCGTGCGGCCCGCCGCGTGGGAATATCGCGTGGGCTTGAGCCAGGTCTCGAAAGACTGGCGAATCACCTTTTTTTCCAGAGCTGCAAGTATCTGTAGCCAGGGATTGAGAACAGTCGCTGCCGAAACCGCAAATGCCATGAAACTAATCCTTGCCTGCGCCGCCTGTTTATTGCCGGTGCGGTTTATCCATATGGTTTGGGCAACGGCTCTCTCTTGGCGAAGAGCCGGGGGCTCCTCATCCAAATGCCAGTGAAAATCTGCCTGGTTGCCGCTGGTCTGCCCCTGAAAATATGCCCTGGGGCCGTGGATTAACTCGTACCGTGGGACGCTGGGAAACTTTCTTGAACGGTCCCGATGGTAGCACATTTGGAAGTTGTTGCAATGGTCCTTTCACATAACTTTGGCCCCCCCTGAATGAGTTGCACCATTGATGGTGAAACTCGCCTCAAAAGTTACCAGAATCACGTGTGCGGCAGCATTTAGACAGTCTCTTAATCGGCATTTTCGTTCGACTTGTACACCTCACCGCCTCGAACCTATCCGCGACCTCTCTCCCCGCCGCTCCACTTACCGCTGGATTCCTGGCCCAACATGCGATAGACTTGAATCTTGCCGTTAAGGCTCAGATTTTCAGAAGCTAACAGGAGCGCATTTCCATGCCCAAGCGCACATTTCAACCCAATCGCCGCCACCGTGTGAAAACACACGGATTTCGTGCGCGCATGAAGACCAAGAGCGGTCAAGCCGTTCTCAGCCGTCGCCGCGCCATCGGCCGCAAGCGCGTAGCTGTAAGCGCTGGCTTCCGCGACTAATTCTTTCCCGCCGTTCTGCCTGAGCCGGAACAGGTTGCACCTTGCGACCATTCCGGCTGAGACGCCTTCCGGCATAGTCATGAACGCCCCTCCCAAGCCTGCCTCGGACCAAGAACTGAGCCGGTCTGTTTCTCGGCCGCAGTCGCTGGCGGGGTCGCGCCTGTGCAAGCACGCCGACTATCAGCGTGCCTATGCGGCCAGCCGCAAGCGGCAGTCCTCTTCGATGAGCTGGTTTATCGCCCCCCAGCAGCCTGCCTATCCAGGCGCTGAGACCCCGGCTGGCCCGCGCGTCGGCCTCACGGCCGGCAAGGTGATGGGCCCCGCACACGAGCGGAACCGTCTCAAGCGCCGCATGCGCGAGGCTTTGCGCCGCCATGTGGACATGCTGCCCAAGGGCTGCGATCTCATCTTTCATCCCCGCCGCTCCGTTCTCACCATCGAATTTGCGAAACTCGAAGCGGAAGTCGTACGTATCCTTTCACAGGCCAGGACCGACGCGGCGCGATTGGGCACAGTTTCCGCCCCGCCCCGTTCTCCGTCCAAGCCGACCCTATGACCCGCATCCTGCTGGGCATTCTCGCTTTTTATCGCCGCTGGCTTTCTCCGGCGATCCACTCGCTGGGCGCGGGCGGCTGCCGGTACGTGCCCACCTGCTCGGAATACACAGCCGTGGCCATCGCCACGCACGGCCCTTTGCGCGGAGTGGCGCTGGGGGTGTGGAGACTGCTGCGCTGCCACCCTTTCAGCCGCGGAGGCCTCGATCCGGTCCCTCCCGCCGCCATTGCAAACCATTTCCCTCACGAACCATTACCATAGGAGAAGCGGCGGCCTTGCGGTCTGCCTTCTTCAAACGACAGGAAGTATCCTTTGTCCGAAATTCGCAATCCCAATCTCCAGACGCAGGGCTCCGGCGGTAGCGGCGGCGGTGGCGGCGATATGCGCTCCACGCTGGCTTTCACCGTGCTGATGCTCGTCGTACTCCTGGGCTACCAGTATTTCTTCAAGCCCAAGCCGGCTGCGCCCCAAACCCAGACGCAAGCCCAGACGCAGCAGCCGGCGGCACAGCCCGCCGCAGCTCCGGCGCAACTGGTTGCAGGCGCCGCGCAGGCTCCCGCCGCCATCCCGGCCATCACCGCCGCCGCCGAGACCTTCACCACGGTCGAAAACGCCCACTACAAAATCGTCTTCTCCAACAAGGGCGCGCAGGCCACCCAGTGGATCCTCAAGGATTACAAGGACTCCTCCGGCAAGATTCTGGACATGGTGCAGCCCCAGGCTGCGGCCAAGTTCGGATATCCGCTCTCCTTCTACACCTATGAGCCGGCCCTCACCGCGCAGTTGAACGGGGCGCTCTACCAGGCATCGGCAACCGGCGTGGTGCAGGCGCCCAACGCCATCACCTTCCACTATGCGGCCAACGGCCTGGACGTGGTGAAGACCTTCCGCTTCGACTCCACCTACGTGGTGACCATCGAAACCCAGGTCAAGCGCAACGGCTCGCCGGTGCGCGCGCTGGTGCAGTGGCCTTCCGGCCTGGGCGATATGGAGGAGTTCCTCCCCGCGTCCACGACCCGCGCGCAGGTGGTTACGGCTTCGCAATTTGCCTGGTCCCTCAACGGCAAGCAGGACTCCGAGGCCGCGGCCAAGGTCAAGGGCGATGCAACGCTCGAACAGCCCTACTCCTACGCCGCCATTACCGACCTCTATTTCGCCGCGGCCTTTTTGCCCGACGCGCCTGAGCGCACCACCCTGGTCACGCTGCACAAGACCATCGACGTGCCCACCGACCTGAGCGACCCCAACAGCCCGAAGAAGCCGGCGCATCTGCTTGGCCTGGCCGTGGGCGACCAGAGCGGCACCACCCGCCTGCGCCTTTTCGCCGGCCCCAAGGCCATGGACACGATCTCCGCCATCCACGCTACCGGCGCGGACGGCAAGCCCAGCGGCCCTTCGCTCGAATCGCTCATCCAATTCGGCTGGATCACCATCGTCGCCAAGCCCCTTTACCTGGCCCTGCGCTTCCTTTATGAACACGGCGTGCCCAACTGGGGCTGGGCCATCATTGTCGTCACCGTTCTCTTCAACCTCCTCATGCTGCCCACGCGCTTGATGATGATGAAGTCTTCGCTGAAGATGATGCGCATTCAGCCCAAGGTCGAGGCCCTCAAAAAGCGCTACGCCCATCTCAAGATGAACGACCCCAAGCGGGCCGAGATGAACACCGAGATGATGCAGCTCTACAAAACCGAGAACGTGAACATGTACGGCGGCTGCCTGCCCCTGCTGCTGCAGATGCCCCTGTTCTTCGGCTACTATCGCGTGCTGGCCAACGTGATCGAGCTGCGCCAGGCTCACTGGTACTGGCTCGCCGATCTCTCCATGCCGGACCCGCTGCATATCCTGCCGGGCATCATCATCGTCAGCATGTTCCTGATCCAGTACCTCACCCCTTCGCCGGGCATGGATCCCGCCCAGCGGCGCATGATGGCCTTCCTGATGCCGGTCATCTTCGGCTTCTCGATGCTCCACTTCGCCTCGGGACTGGCTCTCTACTGGGGCACGGGCAACATCATCAACCTGGGCATCCAACTCGCCATCAACCAGTCGAGCATCGGCAAGGAGATGCACGAGATGGCCGCCAAGCGAGCCGCCAAAAAGGCCGGCGGAAATCCCAAGACCATCCAGGGCCGCCGCTAGACGCTTTACGTCCGCAAACAGAAGCCCCGCTCAAGTCCATCTTGAGCGGGGTTTTTCTTTCCCCGACAACAACGCGGGGTGCCCCACCTTCGCCGCAGCGCGTTCTGTGCGCAGCGGTTAAGGTGGGATATGAAATATCTACAGTTTCCCGCCTATAGTTTTGCGGTCCAATATCGACAGATCTCCATCGTCGGCCCCAGATCCACACCTACTCCCTATTCCCAATTCCCAATTCCCTCGATTCGCCCACCCCTCATGGTGTATCGTCCAATCGTTATGGAGAATAATCTCAGCAACGCCCCGCAGCCCGCTCCCGAAGCCGAAGAACTCTACCGTCGGTGGATTCACTTTCTCGATGAAGAGTTCACGCGGCACCACTCGGCGGAGCGCCGCGCCGAGATTGTGCGCGACCAGCTCTTCCAGCTCTACCTTGGCCGCCCGCACAGCGGCAAGCTCAACCTCACCCTTACCAGCGAGCTGCCGGGCAACATCCTCGCCCTCTCGCTGGACCCGGAGAACGTGACCCTCGAGGCAGAGCACTTTCCCGACATCGATGCCGATCGGTTCGCCAAGCTCAAGCCGCTGCTTTGGTTCTGGCAGATGTTCGACCGCTCACCGGTGGGCCTGAACCACTGGCTGGGCATCCGCTTCCGCAGCATGTTGGGCCGGCATTTGTTTGCCCGCATCGGCGCGGGAGTCAAAATCTACCATGGCGTCGACCTCACCTACGGCTACAACCTGACCATCGAGGACGGCGCCACCATCCGGCAATGCGCGCGGCTCAACGATCGCGGCAGCATCACCATCGGCAAGGGAGCGGTGATTGGCTCTTTCGCCCGCATCTACTCTCACACCCATTCCCCGGTGAACTACGACCAGGTCACGCTGGTGCCGACGGTCATCGGCGCCGGCGCAAGGATTGGCAGCCACGCCATCGTCCTCGCCGGCCAGAGCGTTCCGGCAGGCGAAGTGGTGGGGCGTTTCCCGGCGGACCGGGAGTAGACGAGGGAGTAGGGAACAGGGAATAGAAAACCGAGCCGGTGCAGATCAGTTGATCCGCACCGGCTTGTTTCCCGGCTCCAGCGAGTCAAGGTACAAGACCGCCAGCACGTTCCTGTCGAGTCCGTATTCCGCTGAGATCTGGTCGCATCCCGAGGTGCAGTTCTCTTCAAGATGCTCGATCCACGTCAGCAGGGCTCGCTCCCTGGTCTGGGTGCCGGCGAGGGCATCGCGAATCTCAACCCGCAAGGGAAGCTCGTGCAGGACGGCGTCCATGGGGACGCGCAACATCGGCGGCAAGAGGCTCAACATGCCCAGCAGATACTGCTCCTCGGCATCGAGTCCGCACAGGCTGGCGGCCTGCGCACAAAAGCGGGCGCGCACCAGTGCCATCTGCAACAGTTCGGGAGATTGATCCTGGTTGAGCGCGCTCTGGATGGCCAAAGCCGCAATGCGCCGGAAGGCCGCATCTCCCAAAATCATGATGGCTTCCTGAATCGAAGTCACCGGTTGGCGGATGGCGCAGATGGGCGAGTTGGCGTAGCGAAGCACGCGGTAAACGAGAGAAGCGTCGCGGCCCACCAGGGGGCAGAGCGACATCAGATCGAGCGGGTCCTTGAAGAGCTGCCGAAGAATCTCCATGTGGGGAAGCCGGTTGGCGGGAATCTTGCCGTTCGGAACCAGTTCGGGATGGCAGAAATAGAATCCCTGAAAGTATTGGATTCCCAGGGCTCGCGCCTTGCTATAAGCCTGGTGGGTATGGATCTTGTCGGCCACCACGATCACTTTCGCGTCGTGAAGCTGCTTGCGCAGGTGCTCCCACAGGGCGGCATCGAAGTTCCTCGGTTCCACCTTGACGTAATCGACCAGCTCCATCAAGGGGCTCTCTACATCGCCCGGCTCGAAATCGAGAAGGGCGAGCCGGAAACCTGCTTCCTTCAATTTGCGGCAGGAGCGGAGCAGTTTTTCAGAGGGCTCTTTACATTTCGGGATTTCGAGAACCGTCATTGCCGGCGGCAAAGCCTCGAACATATCTTCCATGAGCATTTCGAGGGTGCAGCTCACGAATCCCCACGAACCGACGGCCAGCCGCTCCACGCCAAACAAAGCCAGCGCGTCCGACATCTCGTAGGAAACATGGGTGCCATTTGCTTCGCCCTTCTTGAAGGGCTCGTGGCAATGCAACTCGTATCCGAAAACTCCGCCACAATGGTCGAGAATCGGTTGCCGCGAAACGTAGCCCGCGCCGCTGGGCCAAGTACCCTCTGCGACCATTGAACTCTCGGTACGTACCGAGCCGATATCCGACGATTGGATCATGCATTCCTATCGGCAAATGGCGGGGGAAATTCAGCAATTCTTGTCCGATCGAGGTGCCGATTGTGCTGGCCGCGCCGCTCGCCGCTCGAATCCCACGGACCCACCATGCTAACCTGAAATTTCCAGCTCGTGGAGTGTCCTTTTGCAGCCCAGCAGCTTTATCATCGCCGTCTTCGAGTTCGTCCTGCTCATCTTCTCGCTGAGCGCGCATGAGTGCGCCCACGCCTGGATGGCTTCGCGCCTGGGCGACCAGACTGCCCGCCTGCAAGGCCGCGTTACGCTCAACCCCATGTACCACGTGGACCCCATCGGCACCCTGCTCTTCCCGGCGCTGATGATCTTCGGACCCCTGATGGGCGGCGGCGCCATGGGCGGCTTCCTCATCGGCTGGGCCAAGCCCACCCCGGTCATTACCCGCAACTTTCGCAAGATTGTCCGCGACGACGCGCTGGTCACCCTGGCCGGTCCGGTCTCGAACCTGCTCCTGGCCCTGGCTGGCTTTGCCGGGCTGGTCGTCATCATCGTCTCCCAGGGTCACCTGCCCGAAACCGAGAGCATGGCTACCAACGTCCAGGCGCTGGGCCTGCTCTGCCAGTTGGCCATTCAGGTCAACCTGGCCCTTTTCTTCTTCAACCTGCTGCCGATTCCGCCGCTCGACGGCAGCCGCATCGTGCGCAACATGCTGCCCTACAACGCCGTACAGTCCTACGACCGGCTCAGCGGCTGGATGGGCCTGCTGGTGATGATTCTGGTCGGTGGCCCCATCGTGCGCTTCTTCATGGTGCCCACGATGCACCTGCTCTACGCGGCCCTGGCGTTGATCTAGGGTCCTAGAGCGCGCAGCCCGCCCGGCTCCCGCTACAATGGACTGAGCCTATTCAGTATTTTTGAGAGACGGCCGCATTCCCTTGCGCCACCCGGAATCGATACGCACAATGCCTGAACCCGTAATTGCATCCCCCCGTCCCCGCGTCCTCAGCGGCATGCGCCCCACCGGCAAGCTCCACCTGGGCAACTACATGGGCGCACTGGCCAACTGGGTCAAACTGCAAAACGGCGCCCAGTACGACTGCTACTTCTTCATCGCCGACTGGCACGCGCTGACCACCGACTACGCCGACACCTCCAACGTGGCGCAAAACACTCTGGACGTGATGCTGGACTACCTGGCCGCCGGACTCGATCCGGCCAAGAGCGTGATGTTCCTTCAGAGCAAGGTGCTCCAACACGCCGAGCTCAACCTGCTGCTGGGCATGATCACCCCCCTCGGCTGGCTGGAGCGTGTGCCCACCTACAAAGAGCAGCAGGAGAACATCACCGGCAAGGACCTGTCGAACTTCGGCTTCCTGGGCTACCCACTGCTGATGGCCTCCGACATCCTGCTCTACCAGCCCAAGTTTGTCCCCGTGGGCAACGATCAAACCGCCCACGTCGAGCTGACCCGCGAAGTGTCGCGCCGCTTCAACCAGTTCTACAAGCTCGATGGTCGTGAAGTTCTGCCCGAGCCGCAAGTGCTGCTGACTCCCTCGCCCAAGCTGCCCGGCACCGACGGCCGCAAAATGTCGAAGAGCTACGGCAACACCATCCTGCTCACCGATCCGGAGCCCGAGGTCCGCAAGAAGCTCAAGACCATGGTCACCGACCCCGCCCGCGTGCGCCGCACCGACCCCGGCGACCCCGACAAGTGCCCGGTGGGCGACCTGCACAAGGTCTTTTCCACCCCCGAAACACAGGCCAAAATGTATGCGGGCTGCCGCTCGGCCGGAATTGGCTGCATCGAGTGCAAAGGCTGGGCCGCCGACGCGCTGGTCCAGGTGCTCGAACCCATTCAAGCCCGCCGCGCCAGCTTCACCGTGCCGCAGGTGATAGAAATTCTTGAGGACGGCTCCAACCGCGCCCGCGTGCGCGCCGAGCAGACCATGCACGAGGTGCGCTCTGCCATGCAGATGAACCTGACCGCCTCCGCCGCCAAGTAGGCCAGCCGTACAAAGCAATAGGAGAACAGAATGTCCGCAGCCGATGAAGTGATCAAGTCCGACGACAGCAAAACCGTGAGCCCCGAACCGGGCCTCCGCCGCCAGGTCATGTCCTACAACAAGAGCGTTATGCTGGTCCGGAACAAAATGGAAGCCAGCTGGGTAGGCGGCGCGCACAGCCATCCGCACGACCAGGTGGTTTTTGTCGTTTCCGGCGCCATTCAGCTCACCGTGGCGGGCGTTGCCCACGCGCTTTCCGCCGGAGACAGCCTGCTGGTAGCGGGCGGCACGGAGCACCAGGCCACCGCCGGCCAGCCCTCCGTGGTCCTCGACATCTTCACCCCTTACCGCGAGGATTACGCCTAACAGCCTATGGTGAAAGTCCAGTTTTGAAAGGACACGACTTTAGTCGTGCCGTAAGTGGTTGAAAATAAACATGGGCTTTAGCCCCTGAGGGATGGTTTTTTCCGGCTTCTTTGACTTTCACCGCAGGCTGCTAAAGGAAAAGCGGCCTGCGGTGAGGCCAACGTAAGCGCAAGATTGTAGGAAATAACATCCCCCGAAGCGGCGGATGGGGCCAGGGCATACCGATGCTTGAAAAGGCGGTCCCGTGGTGGCGAAGAGCGCTCGATTTTGCATTGGGTGGCATTCGCTCCGGATTTGGCCTTTTCTCGCGGTCTGCGCAGCCCGAACCCAGCAACCCGAATCAGTTTTCGAGCAGTATTGAAGAAAGCCCGGTAAACGAAGCATTGACCGATCAGCCCTACAATTCGGAAGCCGTCGCCGCTGTGCCCGAGCCAGCAGCCCCCGCCGAGACCGTCCCCGTCGCTGCGGCCATCCCCGAGCCTGTAGCCCCCGCTGAGGAAGCCGCACCGGTGATCTCCGAAGAGCCGTCCCCCGTTGAGGCCGAGCCGGTGGCAGAAGTCGCTCCCGCCGAAGAGACCGCTCAAGAAGCTGCCGTAGTAGCCGCACCGGAACCAGCCCCGGAGCAGAAACAGGAGCCCAAGCCGCCCGCCCCCATCAAGTCCCGCGACGACGCGGACGACCTCTCCCCCTTCTCGGTCATCGTGAGCCAGGTTTACGACGGCCCGCTCGACCTGCTGCTGGACCTGATCCGCAAGCAGGACATCGACATTTACGACATCCCCATCGCCCGCATCACGGCCCAGTTCCTCTCCTATGTGAACCAGCTCAAGGCCACCGACGTGGATGTGGCCGGCGAGTTCATCTACATCGCCTCGCTGCTCATTCACATCAAGAGCAAGATGCTGCTGCCGCGCGCGCCTTCCGGCCCGGACGATGCCGCCGAGGATCCTCGCCGCGAGCTGGTCGAGCGCCTGCTGGAGCACGAGCGCTTCAAGAACGCCGCGCAGATGTTGCAGCAGAAACAGATGCTCGAAGCCGCCACCTGGACCAATCCCGGCATCAGCGCGTTCAAAAACGATGCCGCCGCCGAGCCGGAAATTGCTGCCGACACCGTGGACCTGGTTCGCATCTTTCGTGACATTTTGGAGCGCGCCCGCAAGCGGCCCGTCTTCAACATGGACGAGGACTCGGTGACCGTGAGCCAGATGATGCAGTTTTTGGCCCGCCGCCTCACCATGGAAGACAAGCCGGTGGCTCTGCGCCGCCTCCTCAGCCACACCCGCTCGGAGCGCGCGCTGGTAGCCATGTTCCTGGCCCTTCTTGAGTTGGTTCGCTTGCAAGCCGTTCTGCTCCGCCAGGACCGCGCCTTCAGCGAGATCTTCATCAAGAAGCACACCGCCTTCGACGCCGTGATGACCGAGGGCCTGGCCAACGTGCCCCACGACGACTGGCGATAGCTGAGGTTATGCAGTTTGGGCTGCGGAATAGATGCACTTTCCCGTATTGCGCACAAAATTCAAAGGAATCTTGGGGTTATTGATGTCTTTGTTGCCATCGTCAGCCCATTTCTTGGCCCATTTTTTGAAATAGGGTTCAATGTGCGCTGGGGTCAAAAGGTATATTTCGGTAAGTTCAATTCCGTCGTAAACAGCAAATATCCAATCTACCTGTCTATATTTTCCGATAATGTGGGGGTTCATGTGGTGGTGCGTGGAAAAGCTATGCGTGAGCCGAGTGTTGACCGACTTCAGTTCGTATTCCCGGCCGGTTTCGTCCCGAGCATCGTTCCCCTCGCGCCCTGGCAGTATCGTTAGCCCTGTGTAGAGCAGGACTTGGAGAACTTTGCCGCCATTGTCTTGGAAAATGTCGTCGATTCCATGTTCCGAGGCGAGTCTCTGGAGTTTGCGGACACTGGGAAGAAGGGCACGGAGCTTCAAGTGATCGGGATGCGGTTTCACGCGCGCTCCCGCGCCAACAGGTCCAAAACATCAACCTCCAAGGCAATCGCAAGACGTTCCATACTGTCGATGGAAATGTTTTTCTCGTTTCGCTCGACGCTCCCGACATAGTTCCGATGTAGGTCTGCGCGAGCTGCGAGTTCCTCTTGTGAAAAGCCGCGCGCCAAACGTGCCGATCTCAGGTTGACCGCAAACCTTGCACGGGCGGTAAGCTGAGAGCTGGAGGATTTCATTCTCTCCATGCTCAACCCGTGCTAACCTGAAATCTACAGTCTATAGACTGTATGAGGTGTCAATGTCGGCTCCCCTCATTCCCGCGAATCCCGCTTATTCGACGCAACTTGGCGCCGCCTATGTGGGTGACTCCCTCAAATTGCTCGCGGATTTGCCCGACGCATCCGTCAACCTGGTTCTCACCAGCCCTCCATTCGCACTCCAGCGGCAAAAGGAATATGGCAACCTGGATCAGTCAGAGTATGTGAATTGGCTGCTTGAATTTGGTCGCATGGTGTACCGGAAATTGCGCGAAGATGGGAGCTTTGTCCTCGATCTAGGGGGCGCCTATCGCAAAGGCGTTCCCGTGCGCAGCCTCTACCAGTTCAGAGTGCTGCTGCGATTCTGCGACGAACTGGGCTTCCACCTGGCCCAAGAGTTTTTCTGGCACAATCCGTCCAAGCTGCCCAGCCCGATTGAATGGGTTAACAAGCGAAAGATCCGGGCCAAGGACACCGTCAATACCCTTTGGTGGTTTTCGCGCTCGGAATGGCCCAAGGCCAACGTTTCCAATGTACTGACCGAGTACAGCCCACGCATGAAGAAACTGCTGGAAGACCCTGCTGCTTTCTATAAGCCGAAACAGCGGCCATCTGGCCACGAGATTGGGCTTGCCTTCGCAACGGACAACGGCGGGGCAATTCCCTCCAACCTCCTGCAGATTCCAAACTCCGAGAGCAATGGCGTGTATCTGGGAGCCTGCAAAGAGGTCGGGGTCAAGGGCCATCCTGCGCGTTTTCCATCCAAATTGCCGGAGTTCTTTATTCGCCTGCTTACCGACCCCGGCGATTTAGTAGTCGACATCTTTGCCGGCTCCAATACCACGGGCATGGTGGCAGAGGCAGAAGGCCGCAAATGGCTGGCCTTCGAACTGAATCGCGAGTATGTGGCGGCTTCTGTACTCCGCTTCGTTCCCAAAGGTCTGCCCGTTTCGAGAATGAAGGAGTTATACGCGTGCATCGACAGCGGCGAGTATGTCTCAGTCGAAGAAGAGACGGGCTTTCAAAGGCAACTGCTCGCTGTCTGACCTATGCTCTTGGGGTGTGGGAGGGAGGCAGTCGCAATGGAAGAGAAAGCGAAAAAAAGCAAGAAACGTCATAGCCCTGGTCGGACAGAACCCGGACAGAAGGCTAAAGACGATCCCGAACTCGCTGTGCAGATCGAGACTGCAAAGCGCGCGATGGAAGAAAACGGCGATGTCCTCCAACAGCTGGCGGATTCCTGAACCACAGGTCCAAATCCGTCCTCCGGCCCCGCTGCACAATTCACCACTTTTTCTTGCATTCGGCCCGCCCAGTGTAGAATCAGGAGTGTCTGGAGGCACCTCGGACTCGGATTCGCTGAGCAAACAACTGCGTCACACAATGTGGTTGTTGGGATTTTATGGAACCCTGCCAAACCCGCCGTTGTCTCTCCCGCAACAGAACCCTCTTATTTCATTTATCCCGTATATCCATAATTAAGACTGTGTTTTGCCGTTCCATGCCTGGCCGGGCAGTTTCCGGCAGCTTGGGGGACTGCTAATGGCCGACGCGGCGACATTGGTTCAAGCCATCCCCAGAAAAACCTCTCTGCTTGACAGCAAAATCAAGAAGACAAGCCCGTCCAACATCGCGGTTTTCGTTCTGGCCATGGGGAGCGGCCTCGGCTACATCGCTTTCCATGTGGCGGCGGATCTGAGCGGCGTGACCGTCGTCAGCATCTGGCCCTATCTGCTGCTTGCCCTCGCCCTTCTGATCGCCCTCGGCTTCGAATTCGTCAACGGATTTCACGACACCGCCAATGCCGTCGCCACGGTCATTTATACCCACACCCTGTCGCCCAATGCCGCGGTGGTCTGGTCGGGCCTTTGCAATCTGGCCGGCGTACTCGCCTCCACCGGCACGGTGGCCTTCGCGGTCATTACCCTGCTGCCCGTCGAGCTCATCCTCCAGGTCAGTTCCGGCTCCGGCTTCGCCATGGTTTTTGCCCTGCTGATTGCCGCCATTCTGTGGAACCTGAGCACCTGGTGGTTCGGATTGCCCGCCTCCAGCTCCCACACCATGGTCGGCTCCATCATCGGCGTGGGCGTCGTCAACCAGATGCTCAACACCCACACCGGCACCTCGGGCGTGGATTGGGATCAGGCCTACAAGGTCCTCAAGGTGCTGCTCATCTCGCCGGTCGTTGGCTTTGGCGGCGCTTTCCTGCTGATGCTGCTCTCCAAGCTGATTTTCAAATTCCCGGCGCTCTACGAATCGCCCAAAAACAACCAGCCGCCGCCGCTTCCCGTGCGCGCCCTGCTGGTGCTCACCTGCACCGGCGTCAGCTTCTTCCACGGTTCGAACGATGGGCAGAAGGGCATGGGCCTCATCATGCTCATCCTCATCGGCACCGTCCCCACCGCCTACGCACTCAACCACGCCGGCACCCCGCGCGATATTCAGGAGTTCATCTCCGCTTCTGAAACGGCGGGCCGCATCCTCGACCGCCACGTGGACAAAAACGGCATTCTGGGCGCCGATGCCCGCGCCGAAGTCACCGACTACATCCGCACCAAGCAGATTCAGCCGGACACGATTCTGGCCCTCCGCGAACTGGTGGAAGACCTGAACCACGAAGTGGCCCTCTACAAGGCGCTCAAGTCGGTTCCGGCCAGGGAACAAACCAACGTCCGCAACGATATGTATGTGGCCGGCGAAGCCATTCGTCTGATGCAAAAGAACAATAACCCGGCCTTCACGCCCCAGGAAAACGACGCCCTCAAGAACTACAAGAGCAAGGTCGACAAGGCCACCAAGTTCATTCCCAACTGGGTGAAAGTGGCCGTGGCCCTGGCCCTCGGCTTGGGCACCATGGTGGGCTGGAAGCGGATCGTGGTCACCGTGGGCGAAAAGATCGGCAAGGAGCATCTGACCTATGCGGAAGGAGCCTGCGCCGAACTGGTGGCCATGGGCACCATCTTCGCCGCCGACAATTTCGGCCTGCCCGTCAGCACCACCCACATTCTCAGCTCCGGCGTGGCCGGCACCATGAGCGCTAATGGCAGCGGACTGCGCCTGACCACCGTGCGCAACATCGCCGCCGGCTGGGTATTTACCCTGCCTGCCGCAGCCCTGCTCTCCGGGTCGCTCTACTGGCTCTTCCGCCACATATCGTAGGAATTCGGCATCGACTCAGAGGGTGCCCCGGTCGTGCCCTGACGCATATCGCCCTTTTGCCCGCGTTTTTCCGCAGCCTGTAAAGCCGTGCCTTTTCAAAGCCACTCTACACCTACTCGGTCTTTGACCAATTGATTTTGTCCCTTGGGTTCGTGCTCTCCCAGGTCTCAAAAGCGAGACCTGGGGCACCCAGCGCTGGTACGAATTCATGCAGTCAAAAACCTGGAAAAATGCCCTTTCGATTTCCCCCGCAATTCATTTCCTTTTCATCTGCTTCTTATATCCATTGCTCAGTCTGAAATTTTCCGCCCCCAGGCGACCGGACTGAAACCCATCCCAAGCAACG
>JAATFE010000097.1 GCA_015655365.1 Terriglobales bacterium | reverse complement strand
TTCGCCAGGAGCGCCATAGCCGTAGCCACGGAATAAGCGCCCGTCTTCGAGCGCAAGAATTGCCTGCATCATCTCTCCGCGCAGTAGATTCTAGTGATTCTAACAGGTTTCGACCGCAAAAATCCCGCCCGGTTTCAAAGCATGAAGCACCGTGCCGTTCATTCTGTTCCTAAAACGCTTTAACCAGGTCTCTGACCGGATGATTTAGTACCTTGAGTTCGTGCTATCCCAGGTCTCAGGTCCCCACGGACGAAAACCTATCCGTGGGGACCCCAGACCTGGGGCACCCAAGCTGGTACAACTTCAAGCGGTCAGAGACCTAGTGAACCACTCCCGCATCCCGTGTTGGCCAGTAGACAAACACGGCCTTGCCGTAGATCAGCGAGCGTTCCACCGTCCCGAACTCCCGGCTGTCGGAAGAGATGGACCGGTGGTCGCCCATCACGAAGTAGTTGTCCTCCGGCACCACCATCTCGGCCATCGAACGGCTATCCGCAAACGTCTCCGGGACATAGCTTTCCATTTGCATCTTGCCGTTCAAATAGACGCGGCCATGATCGATGCGCAGGTGGTCTCCCGGCAGCGCGATGATGCGCTTGATGTAGCTCTTTTCCGGGTCGCGGGGATAGTGAAACACCACCACATCGCCTCGCTCGATGGCCGAGATGCGATAGACGAACTTGTTGATGAACAGCCGGTCGCGATCTTCGAGCCGCGGCAACATGCTGGTGCCCTCCACGCGGACGGGCTGGTAAAGAAAGGTGATAATCAGCACCGAGGCAGCGGCGGAAACCAGCAGGTCGCGCAGCCAAAGGCCGATGCCGCCCGTCTTGGCGACGGGTGCGGGAGTGGTTACCGGTTGGCTGTTGCCCGCATCGACTGCGGAAATTTCCAGGGGTGGGGTGTCTTGGGGGACCGTAGGCATCTCTTCTTTAGATTACTCGCAACCGAGCCCTCCGAGCGGACAAAGGACACGCGGTTTTCTCAGCGGCCTGGGTTGGTTGCCCGCCGGCACCAGGACCGGCGCTGCTCCCGATGCTGTGCCGCTCAGGTTTTCTTCTTCCAGCAGGAGAGGCCGCTGCAACACCATCTCGACCTGGGTCCCGGTCTCGATATTGACGTCCGCCCCGCGGGTGAACAGCGAAACCAGACCCACTGTGGCCGCCCCAGCCGCAAGCCCCACAACTCCCCCGGCAAGTGGATGCCCTGCTCCCAACCCGGCTATCGAGCCAACCGTTCCCCCTGCGGGAATGGCGATCTCCGCCGTCCTGCCCGCATTGCGCCCTTTGTCGCCGTTCTGCTCGATGGTCCCCTCGCCATCGCCTTTCACCGTCTGCTTCTTTGCGCCAGGCAAGCTGTTCACCAGTCCCGGAATCTCCACCACCGTGCCGTTGGGAAAGATCATCGAGGTGAAATGCATGTCGAGCTGCGCCTTGCCCTTCACACGTCCGGCGCGGGCAACCCGGTCCACAACCCCCTGCACATAGACCCCGGCCGGAATCATGACCTTGTTCCCCACCACCACCGGGAAGGTCGAAGCAAGGTAAATGCCGTCGCCGGGCTTGGCGCTGGCGGTGTTGACGGCGCTGCGCAGTTGCAGCAGAACCTTGGTGCCGGCGGGGACGGTATAGGTCTTCTTCGCCGGTGCGGAAACCTCGACGGCTGCCGGAGTAGACTCAGCAACGGCCTCCTCCGCCTGGGCTAGCGACTGGGCCAACGCCGGATGGAAGGCTGCGGCCGCTAGCCCCAGCGCGATTGCAGTCATCAACGATCCATGCAACAGGCGCATGCCGTCCTCCGGAGTTTCCTCATTCTGATAGACGAACCGTTCGCACCCAAGGATAGCGTTCGGTTCGCCTCTTGTGGCATTAAAAATCAAACTGCAACGCAGCGATGGTAGATTCCGCGTTACGATGCAAGACAGCGATGCCCTCTGAAGCCACTCCCCATGTCCATTCCTCTGCTGGCAGGTTTGCCCCCGCATTCCGGGTGCTCACCGAGGCCATTGCCGCGCACGCCTTTCCCGGCTGCGCTTTCGGGGTTCTCGCCGATGGCGAAGTCCAGCTTCAGAGCGCATTGGGCCGATTTACCTACAGCCAGAACGCGCCAGCCGTTACGCCGGAAACACGCTACGACATCGCCAGCGTGACCAAGGTTGTCTCCACCACGGTTGCGGCCATGCTGCTTCACCAGCGCGGCCTGCTCAACCTGGATGCGCCCCTGAGCGACCTGCTGCCCGGCTTTGTGCAAGGCCGCGCTGCTGCGGACAACGCTCGCCGCGTCACCCTTCGCCACCTGCTGGCGCACAACTCCGGACTGCCCGGCTACGTCCAGTTCTTTCGCACCGTCGATACCCCCGCCGCGCTGCTTCAAGCATGCCTTGAGTTGCCCCTCGAAGCCGAGCCTGGTACCCGCACCGAGTACTCCGATCCTGGCTTCATCCTGCTCGGCAAGGCGCTTGAAGCCCTTACCGGCGAAGATCTGCCCTCCTGGGTCCGCCGCGAAGCCTTTGATCCGCTTGGTCTTGCGTCCACCGGCTTCTGCCCGCCTCCCGAAGCGCGTTCGTCCATTCCTCCCACG
>JAATFE010000196.1 GCA_015655365.1 Terriglobales bacterium | reverse complement strand
GGCAGTTTGGGGGTTGACAGCGATTTATTGGGAAATGTAATATTGACCCCCGATTGACATGGCTATGTTTTTGCCGCGCCAAATTGAAGTGAGTCTCAAATGTGGTCAGACCGCATTGCAACGTTAGAAAATGTGGTCTGACCTAAATTACTTTGACGACTTTTGAGATAGTAGAACGCAATCATTCATTGGGAGAATCCATGGACGCTAAGTCTTTGTGGCATGTTCACGCTTATTTTCAGGGGGTGCAACGCAAACTCGTGTCTCTGCGTATGCACACGGGCAGTCCCTGGCTCATCGCGCTATTTGCGCTCGTTGTTTTCTCGTTCGGCGCAATGGGACACGCGCAGATCGCGGGCACGGGAAATATCCAAGGGGCGGTGCAGGATCCGACTGGCGCTCTGGTTCCCGATGCCTCCGTAGTGCTAACCGAGGTGTCGACTGGGGTAAAGCACAGCAGCGTCAGTGGCCACGATGGCCTTTTCAGTTTTCCGAATACCAACATCGGCACTTATTCCCTTGAGGTAAAGGCGCCCGGCTTCAAATCTTACATCCAACAAGGCATCGTTCTCGAAGTCGGAAGCAGCATTGGCATCAAGGTCGTTTTGCCGATCGGCGAAGAGAGCGAGCAGGTTGAAGTTCATGAAGACGGCATGGCATTGCAGACAGAGGCTGCGTCGTTTAAACAGACGATCGATCAGAAAACGGTTACAGAGCTGCCCCTCAATGGCCGCCAAATCACCGGCTTGATTACGCTCGCGGGCGGCACCGTACCCAACAACAATCTCACCCAGGGCAACAAGGGATTCTTCAGTTCGGTTTCTCCGCAGATCGCCGGCGGCCAGGGCAATCAAGTCGACTTTCGGTTGGATGGCGGCGACAACAACGACTATATGAGCAATACGAGTTTTGCGCTTCCGTTCCCGGACGCAGTGGCGCAATTCAGCGTTGAAACGGCTGCCATGGGCGCGCAGAGCGGTCTGCATCCGGCTGGCCGCGTCAACGTGGTAACCCGCTCAGGCTCCAACGAGTGGCACGGCGGCGCCTTCGAATTCATTCGCAACAACTACATCAACGCATCGAATTTTTTCTCCAGCACAAAGGATTCCCTGCACCAAAACCAGTTCGGCGGAACATTGGGCGGCAAGATCATCCCCAACAAGCTGTTCTTCTTTGTGGGCTATCAGCACATGATCTCGAAAGCGCTGTCGTCTAATACGACGGCCTATGTGCCTACCGCGGCGAACCTCGCGGGAAACTTCCTCGCCTCCAACTCCGGAAAATGCACGACGAATGGATCGACGATTCAGCTTTTGAATCCCAAGACAGGCGCAGTTCTTCCGCAGGATTTTATTAGCCCCAGCAATTTCAACGCCTCGGCGTTGGCGTTGGCAAAGTATTTTCCGACGCCCATCGACGCTTGCGGCACTGTGAACTACGCGATTCCCGTGTTTCAGTATGAGAATCAGTTCATCACTCGTACCGACTTGGCGCTCAACGCAAAGCACAGCATGTATGGCCGCTACTTCGTCGACGGCTATCAGACTCCGGCCTTCTACTCGCCGACCAACGTTCTGATCACGAACAACCCCGGCAACACCGAGCGGGCGCAGACGCTGACGATTGGTGAGAACTGGATTGTCAACAGCAGCATGGTGAACTCCATTCACCTGACTGGAACGCGCCGCGCCAACCTTCGCGGACCTGCGGCTCAGGGTCTCAACGCGAGCAGCCTCGGAATTGATGTATACCAGCCCTATCCGATCGGACTGCGGATCTCCGGCGGCAAGTTCACTACGTACTGCAGCACCTGCGCTCCGGGTACCTTCAACGTGAATAGCATGTCCATCATCGACGACGTAAACCTCGTGTTGGGCAAGCACCAGATCGTCTTCGGCGGTGAGTATATCCGCGTGCAGGAAAACATCAACAACGCATTCACCTCCAACGGTACCTTCACTTTCAGCGGCATCTTCAGTCAGAAGGGCCCCGCCGGAACCAGCAGCGGCGGCACAGGCGGCGACTCGCTCCTCGATTTTCTGACCGGCTCCATGGTCTCTTACCAACAGAGCAAACCACAACAAAACGCGCTGCGCGCTCCGATTCCAAGCCTCTATATTCAGGATACCTACCACGCAACCGGCAAACTTGTGTTGACGGCAGGCGTTCGCTGGGGCTCGCAGATCTGGCCGACCGACTATTTCGGCCGCGGATCGACCTTCAGCATGGACGCCTTCAATGCCAACCACCACAGCACGGTCTATCCAAATGCTCCCGCGGGTTCTCTTTACTACGGCGACAAAGATGTGCGGAAAAACTTCACGGACAATTTCATCTGGCAATTCTCTCCGCGCATCGGTGTCACATTCGATCCCATCGGCAACGGCAAAACCGTGATCCGTGGCGGCGGCGGACTTGTCTACGACGAATCCAACTTCTTTGCGGCTTCGCAGCCAAACTACAATCCGCCTTTTGCAACGCTGGTTAACAATACGAATCTTGGCGCGCCGGTCGACTTCACGACCCCGTGGTCGAGCGGAACCAGTCCGGGCAACCCCTTCCCAATGCCGTTCAAGCCGCTCAGCACTCAGACGTTTAGCCCCGGATTGCAGTACATCGTCTACGGGGAAAACTACAAGGCGCCCAACGTCCTTCAATGGACGGCCAGCGTGCAGCACGAGTTTTCGCACGGGTGGCAGCTCCAGGTCAACTACATCGGCAACAAGTCCACGCATTCCCCGTATGGATATCCGCTCAATCGCGCGGTCTATATTCCCGGCACCTGGACTGGCGCGGGCTCTTGCGGCGCACTCACCGTTTCACCGGGCACGGGCAAGCCATGTTCGAGCACCGGCAACTCCGCGAACCGGTATCGCCTCGCTCTGCTCAATCCGACACAGGGTACGGGATACTCCGGCGGCGGCTCAGGCGCCATCGCGATGATCTCAGGCTCGAACGCAAGCTACAACGGCCTGATCACCACCATTGAGCACCGCATGTCAAAGAGCTTTAACTTTATGGCGAACCACACCTGGTCGCACTGCATCTCGCTGCTCGACAATCCGGGAAGCTTCAACACCACGGCTGTTGAGAACCCCGACGACATCCACATGGACTACGCGAACTGCGGATTCGATCACCGCCACATGTTCAACTCCTCCATCGTTGCCGAAAGTAACTTCAAACTCTCCGGCTGGGAGGGCTTAGCTGCCAACCACTGGGAGATTGCTCCGATTGTGCGCGTCGCTAGCGGCGCTCCCATCAACATCACGACCGGCCTGGATAACTCGCTGACCTATGTGAATAATGATCGGCCCAACATTCTTACCAGGAAGGTATTCAGCGGGGCGCATCCGCTTCAGAACGCCACGCTGAATCCTTCAACCCTCAACCTTTCCGCATTTTCGCCGAACGCGCTTGGAACGTATGGCAATCTCGGACGCAACTCGTTCATGGGACCCAAGTTCGTCGACGTGGATGCTTCATTGAGCCGCGGTTTCCAGATCTATGAGCGGCTTAATATGCAATTGCGGCTCGAAGCATTCAACGTGCTCAACCACCCCAATTTCAGCAATCCTTCTACCTTGTCGATCAACTCCACATCGAGTTTCGGCAAGATCACCTCCACCGCCTCCGGTTCGAACCCCAGGCTTTTCCAAGGCGCATTGAAGTTCAACTTCTAGGTCTTTGACTGCATGAATTCGTACCAGCGCTGGGTGCCCCAGAGCCTGCCCTGAGCTTGTCGAAGGGTCCCGATTTTGGGACCGGGGAAAGCACGAACCCAAGGTACTAAATCATCCGGTCAGAGACCTGGCGAGGAGCTAGTCGAGCAATGAAACAGCTTTTGGTGCTTTGCTCGTTTGCAATCGCCTTCTCTGCTGGCGAGTCTCAGGTCGTTCAACGGCTTGAGACTTCGCCAGCGCGGCAGGAGGCCTTCCAACGCCCCGTTAAGTCGCCGGAAGTCGGCTTCGATGGGCGTGTAACCTTCCGTCTTCGCGCACCAAATGCGAAGGATGTGTCGTTGACGGGAGAGTTCATGCATGGAAGTAAACCACTGGCAAAGGACGCCGCGGGCATCTGGAGCTTTACGACCGATCCATTGCGGCCCGAAATCTACGCTTACAACTTTACGATCGACGGAGTAAAAACCATCGATCCCTCGAATGCTGCGGTGAAGACGGGATCCACGGCTGCAACGATCCAAAGCCTTCTTGAGGTTCCGGGAGAAACGCCCGCGTTTTACGATGCCCGCCCAGTGCCGCATGGCGAAATTCGCACCGAGTGGTATGAATCCAAGTCTCTACGCTCGATCCGTAGGCTGACGATCTATACGCCTCCCGGTTTCGATTCGAGCGGTCGGACTCACTATCCGACGCTCTATCTTCTCCATGGCGCCAATGCGGACGAAACTGCCTGGACCACGTTGGGGCATGTCAACCTTATCCTCGACAATCTCGCTTTCGAGAGGAAGATCCAGCCATTCATCGTTGTCATGCCCTTCGGGTATGGAGCCGCGCCCGGTACGCAGCCTTTCAATGGAAGTTTCACCGGCATATCCGACACCTTCAGCAAGGATCTGCTCGGAGACGTGATTCCCTACGTGGAGGCGCGGTTCCCCGTGTTCAAAGATCGCGATCACCGCGCCATAGCCGGGCTTTCCATGGGCGGTGTGGAGTCCCTGACGATCGGCCTGAATCATCTGGAGACCTTCAGCTACGTCGCCGGCTTCAGTGCCGCGGTGAGGCCGGCGGATTTCCCGCGAGATTTTGCAACTCTTGCGGCCAATCCCGATGAGAGCAACCGGCAGCTTCATCTGCTTTGGCTCGGCGTAGGCCGCGACGACGGACTTTTTGAAGCGACAGATAGCTTCGCAAAGTTTTTGGATGCAGCAAAGATCGAGCACATCTACCATACGAGCGAAGGGGCGCATACCTGGATCGTATGGCGGCGCTACTTGCAGCAATTCGCGCCGCTCATTTTTTCTGTCGATGCAAACAACCTGGCACATTGAGATTTATGAAAGGGAACAAATGACTCACAGCATACTCGCGCGCCGCACATTTCTGGCGAAGGTCGGGCAGGGCATTGTCGCACTGCCGCTTCTTTCCGCGCTGCCCGGAAGCATCGAGGCACACGCATCCGTCAAGAATCACGCAAAAGATCAGTCAGACTCCGCCCCGTCAAAGCCTATTGCCCATCTCAATGTGCGCGACTTCGGCGCATTGGGCGATGGCAAGACAAAAGATACAGCCGCAATCCAACAGGCATTGGACCGTTGCAGCGTGCTCGGAGGGGGAGAGGTCCTGGTTCCCGCGGGCGAGTATCTTACCGGTGCAATCGTGCTTCGCTCCAACACCCTTCTGCGCCTCGATACGGGCTCGTCGATTTTGGGATCGCCCGATTTGGCTGACTATCCTCTCACCCAGGTTCGCTGGGAAGGCCGCTGGATCAAGGGATTTATCGGCCTCATCTCGGCCATGGATGCGGAGAACATCGGTATCGCCGGAAAGGGCAAGATCATCGGCAATACCGCGATTGTGGGCCGCGTCGACCGAGCCACCAAGCTTCGTCATCCCGCCCTGTTGGAATTCACCAGTTGCAAGAATGTCCGCGTGGAAGACTGTTACACCGGCCAGAATGACATGTGGTCGATTCATCCCACCTACTGTGAAAACATCACCTTCAAGAACGTGACGGTTCATGGCGGCGCGGATGGCATCGATGTCGACTCCTGCAAACATGTTGTCATCGACGGCTGCGACTTTGCCACCGCGGACGACTGCATCTCGCTCAAATCCGGCCGCGGTGCGGAAGGGTATTCCATCCTGCGCACGACCGAAGATGTATCCATCTCCAACTGTACCTTTGCCGACCTCCACTGGGCGTGCATCGGCATCGGCAGCGAGACCTCGGGCGGCATCCGCAACGTCCATGTCGAACATTGCAAATGCACCAGCGCGCGGACCTTCGCCATCTACATCAAGAGCCGCCCAGGACGCGGCGCCTTCATCGAAGACATTTATATGAACGATCTCGAAGTCTCTGGCGCGAAGGCGGGTTTCCTCCGCTTCAACATCCTCAACAGCGGACTGCAAGATGAGTTCCCGGTCCCCGGAGATGAAGGCATTCCCACCATCCGGAACTTCCGTTTCACCAATATCCGGGTCACGGATGTTCCGGTATTGGTCGACGGCGCAAGCATCCATCCCCACAAGCCATTGGAAGGATTTACGCTCGCCAACGTCACCGGCACCTGCGGCAAAGGCATCATCCTGGCGAATATTCACAAGGCGGAAATTCGGAACATCGCCGTCACGGGATTCACAGGGCCGCTGATCAGTGTCAGCAACGTCACGGGTACAGGGCTGAAGGACGCTGCGGCAATGGACGCCCCTAAGGTGCAAGATCCGATTCCAGCGCCGGCAGAGCCCTACAAGCTGCATTGATCTCAAAGCCTGCCTTCGGGCCAGGCTTAGCTCGTTTTGCTTCATAACAGGTTGATCGGTTTTCCCGGAGTATTTACGGATATGATTTTCGCCAAGCACTTGACGTTTTCCGCTATCGCTGTCTCGGCCCTGCTTGCTGCGACCGCGGCCGCACAGGCCCCTGTTCCGATTGCGGCTCCAATTCCCGCGCCCACGCGCGACCCCGCGTCTCCGGCCAATCTTGGCCGTATGCATTTGACTCACTATCTGGACTCGCTCGCTGCCGGCTTCGACGCGGATCGCGCCTCAAGCGTAGCATCCATCCAAACCCGTGCCCAGGCCGAAGCTCGCCAGGCCACTGTCCGCAAGCAGATTCTGTCGTTGCTCGGCACTCTGCCGGAGCGCACCCCGCTCAACGCCAAAATCCTTGGCGAAACCCAGGCCGACGGCTTCCGCATCGAGAAGGTGCTCTTTGAGAGCCAACCCGGCTTTCTGGTTACCGCTCTGCTTTACCTTCCCGATGGCCAACCCGCCGGCAAAAAGTTGCCTGCAATCCTCGTCGCACCCGGCCATGGCCCCGCGGGCAAGGCCAGCGACTACCGCACTGCTGCTCTCTTCGCCCATAATGGCTTCGTCGTTCTTTCCTACGATCCCATCGGCCAGGGAGAACGCCTTCAGTATCCTTCGCCCGCTAATCCCGGCGTCTCGCTTGCCTCTCGCCCCACGGGCGAACACGGTGAAGCCAGCCTGCAACCGGTGCTGCTTGGCGATACCTTTGCCCGCTACATCCTTTGGGATGCCATCCGCGGCATCGACTATCTAACCCAGCTTCCGCAGGTCGATTCGCAGCACATCGGCGCTTTTGGCTGCTCCGGCGGCGGAGCCATGACCGCGCTCACCGGGGCGCTCGATCCTCGCGTCGCTGCCGTCGGTGTAGCTTGCTACACCACATCCTTTGACACCCTGCTGCCCGCCATCGGCCCTCAAGACGGCGAGCAGTCCAGCCCTCGCTTCATCTCCTCCGGTCTCGATTTTCCCGATTGGATCGAACTGGCCGCGCCCCGTCCCTACGCCGTCATTGCAACCTACTCCGACATGTTTCCGTTCGCCGGAGCACGGTCCAGCGTGGTCGAGGCTCGCCGCTTCTACTCCCTCTTTGAACCCGCCAGCGCAGGAACTCCTTCCGGCAGCGCTCCGCCTTCTGTTCCGCCAACCCCCTCTGTCCCCGCGCTCAATGCCGACACCACCAACAGCATTCCTCCCTCGGCCGCCCTGCAATTCATCACCGGCCCCGGTGGCCATGGAGCTCTGGCGCCCATCATGGGAGACATTCTCAGCTTCTTCGTTCGTAACTTGAAGCCGGGCGCGGACGCTTCTCATCTCATCCTTCCGCCGCCTGTCGCCGCCGGTGCGGGAGGCCCCAGATTCCAGCCAACCGGTCTACCTAAGGACGCCCTTCAAGTCACTCCTTCCGGTCAGATCGCTACCAGCTACCCCAATGCCGAAAGCGTCTTTACACTTAATAAGAAGCGCGCCGCTCAAATTGCTCCGGCCAATCGCCCGGCCCTCACCGGCAAGGAACTGGCTGCTGCAATCCGTCAAATCACGGGATCGGTTGCGCAGCCCGGCGCATCCAAGGCACCCGCTGAATTGTTGGCGGCCAAGTCCGGTACCTTCGTTCTTCCATCCAAGGAAGGAATCGACATCCAGGGCGAGCTTTCCGTCCCTGCCGGCGCAGGCCGCCACCCCGCCGTTCTGCTGCTCGTGCCGGACTCCATCCACGTCGACAATCCTATCGCCCGTGCAAACAAAGCCCGCTTCGACGCCCTGGCAGCTGCCGGCAACATCGTCCTGGCTATCACCCCGCGTCCCTCGCCACCCGGAACCGATGACATGAAGGCTCCCATCCTCGGGCCTTTCTATTTGCTCAGTCTCCGTGCCGCTCTCGTTGGCCGCACACTCATCGGCATGCGCATCGACGATGTCGTCCGCGCCACCGATTACCTGGCCAACCGCCCCGACGTGGACCCCGCAGGCATCACCGCCGTTGCCAGCGGGCACATGGGCCTCGTTCTGCTGCATGCCGCCGTTCTCGACCCGCGTCTGGGGCACATCGCCGTCGACCATGTGCTTGCCAGCTACCGCAGCCTTGTCGAAGCCCCTCTGCCTACCGGTGCGCCCGAAGATATTCTCTCCGGCGTCCTCCTCCATTACGACATTCCCAACCTCGTCCAGGCACTTGGTGCACGGCTGACTGCAACCGATCCGCTCCAGGGCTCGGATGATCTTAGCCAGTCTTCCACCCCACTTGCCACTCTTACAACTGCCACACCCTAAAAGGGCCCTGCGCACGATTTGCCCGGAACACGGGGCATGCACGTCGTTCCAATGCCTCTGGAGGCAGCTTCTGCCTCCAGAGGCATTTCGCCGCGCGTGAGCTGGCCGTCGGGTTTCTCTGCCAGCAGCGGCAGTGCCAAATTGATCCCGCTCGACCTCGTACCGAAATGCACGCTTACGCCATGAGGTGAGCTTTCATTAGAGCGTTTTCGATTCAAGTGTTAACAAAACTCTGGGTGCCCCATCCTTTGTGCGTTCTTTGC
>JAATFE010000349.1 GCA_015655365.1 Terriglobales bacterium | reverse complement strand
CTCTCAAGTCGCTACGGGCGAGGGAAACGGCCTCCGCCTGCGCATCTACGGCGAGAACGGCTCGATTGACTGGCGGCAGGAAGATCCCACCCGTTTGCGGGTGAAATGGCTCGATGGAATCGAGGAGATTCGCCACGCCGGAGCGGGAGCGAGTTACCTGAGCCCCGAGGCGCGTTCCGTGATGCGCCTGCCTGGGGGCCATCCCGAGGGCTATATCGAGGCCTTTGCGGTGCTCTATCGCGAGTTTGCCGACGGCCTGGCCGCGTGGCGGCAGGGCCAGGCCAAACTGCTGCCGGATACGTTGCCCGGCATCGCGGCTGCGGTGCGCGGCATGAGATTTATCGAGCGCGCCATCGAGAGCAGCCGCCAGGAGAGTTGGATCGAATTCTAGGCCGCCCGGACTGGCTGGACCGCCCCGTCATGGGCAGTTCAACCAGTTGGCGGAGTTCTATCGAACGCTGATATCGCCGTCCACATCGACAACCAGGTCGTCGCCCTGGGTATGCATGGAGTGGACATTCAGCTTGTCCAGCGTCACCTTGAATCCGGTGGCCGCGGTTGCCCCGGTCAGCGATTTGCGCAGCAGGTCGGCGGCATTGATCTTCATGCTCGACGGAAGCTGGTGGCTCAGGAAGGGCGTGATGAAGAAGTTCAGCTCTTTCTGATCCACGACCTTGTCCAGGCGGGCGTCGCGAAAACCGATCGTTTCGCCCTCGCCGATGGGAGCGAGCGATACCTGGGGGGCGCTGTCCAGCGAGATTCCCAGGCATGAATTGCGGAAAGTCTTGCCCAGTTTGGCATGGGCCTTGATCACGACCACGACACGGTCCTGAACAAAGTTGAGCTGCGCATCGTCGGCATAAACGAAGCAGGGGGTCTGGGCGGTGCCCTTGAGATAGTAGCGTCCGTTCGGACCGCTGAAGAGTTGCTGCTTGAGGGTTCGCTGTAGCACGTCGCGGCTCACCTTCAGTTCCACGGCGCAAGAAGGCGCCACTGCGCTGGCCAGGAGCAGAAGACTGCCCGTCAGCATTCGCCAGGATGTTGTCATAAGAGTATCGTCCCACCAGAGGGCCACCCAATGCCAGTTTTACCGAAAAAAGAACGCGATTTACCCTGTAAAAATTGAGTTATTACCGTGTCAAGTGCTTATTTAGCATGTAGATGCGAGTGAAAGCGAGAAAAGTCCATGGTCTGACCACTGGGCGTGCGTACCGCATTTTGCTATTGATTTTTGAAGAAAATATCCTTAAAATAAGAATCTAAATTGCCTCAGGATCGGCAGGACTCCCCAGCCTGCGTCGGAGGATGTACACCCACAGATCATTACCTCATTAAGGACACCAAATCGATGGCAAAGCGTCGTGGAAATCCGAATTGGGGCAAGCCGGAGCCCATTGGCCCGGTTGTGCCCACAGTGACCTCCTTCGAACAGATCGTGAAGGAGTTCAAGCTCAGCCCGGATCAATACATCCGGTCTACCCGCCTACGGGAGTGGGCTCGTCGGAACAAGAATTCCAAGTATATTCCTGAGGCCCTCCTCGAGGCTTGGGGTTTCGAGATCGAATCGACGTTGTAAGCCTTTTTCCTGCAAGCTCCACTAAAGCGCCGCCTTCGGGCGGCGCTTTTGCTGTATGGGGCTCGATGGGCGAGAATAGGAATTGTGGCTATGCCCAATAACGTACGCACCATCGAGCCCCCCTTTACCGACGTCCCCGGCGCAATTGCCGAAATCCGCGCCGGCCGTATGGTCGTTGTCGTCGACGACGAAGACCGCGAAAACGAGGGCGACCTGACCCTTGCTTCCGAGTTTGTGACCCCGGAAGCCATTAATTTCATGGCCCGCTACGGACGCGGCCTCATCTGTATGACCCTGACCGAGGAGCGCGCCGATTATCTGCGCCTCTTTCCCATGTCCCAGCAGAACTCCTCCCGGTTCGGCACGGCGTTCACCGAGTCCATCGAGGCGCGCGAAGGCGTCACTACCGGCATCTCGGCCGCGGACCGGTCGCATACCATCCGCACCGTCATCGATCCGAACTGCAGCTATACCGATCTGGCCCGTCCCGGCCACGTCTTCCCCCTGCGTGCGCGCAAGGGCGGCGTGCTGGTGCGCGCAGGGCAAACCGAGGCTTCCGTCGACTTGGCTCGCCTGGCCGGCCTTACCCCCTCCGGTGTCATCTGCGAGATCATGCGCGATGATGGCCAAATGGCCCGTATTCCCGACCTCATCCCTTTCTGCAAGGAACACGGGCTTCTCATCCTCACCGTGGCGGAGCTGATCCGTTACCGTTTGCGCCACGAACGCTACATTGTCCGTGCCGGCGAGAGCCGCATCCAGACCCGCTACGGCGAGTTCCGCATGATCGCCTATGAGAGCGAAGTCAACGGCGGCGAAAGTCACATTGCGCTGGTGCGCGGCGACCTTTGCGAGGACTGCCCGGCAATTCACGGCGGTCCCGCGCCCTGCGTCTCCGCGGAAACCGCCGCCGACAGCGATTTTGGCACCGTGGCGTCCGCCGAGACTCCGTGTCCGCGCGCCGTCCTGGTTCGTGTACATACCCGCTGCACGGCTGGAGACGTCTTTGCCGCCGACTGCCATTGCCGCGAGACCCTCGACCAGTCCATGCGCATGATTGCCGAAGCTGGATGCGGCGTTGTGCTTTATCTCCACAACACTTCGCGCGGGTTTGAAATCGACCGTGCGCCGGTTGCGGAAGCGGCGATTGACCCCTTGGACAGCGTCTCTTTGCCGGAGACGCCTGGTGCGCGCCTGGTTCTGCACCAGGAGTTGCGCGCGCGCGAAGGTTCGCAAGACCGCAGCGGCCGTATTCTGCGCGCCATCGGACTAGGCGGCCAGATCCTTTCGGACCTTGGCATCCAGCGCATCCGTCTGCTCTCGAATACCCCTATGCACATTCCCGCTCTCGAAGGCTTTGGCCTGGAGATCGTCGAGCAAGTGGCCATTCCAATCGAGGAGTGCAGCCGCGTGCTGTGAGGCCAATTTCGGGGCGGCTCCGCGGGCTTCACGCGGACCGCCCCGAATCGATAGGCGGATGAACAGAAATATTCTCCAAGTCTTCATCCGATTCGCTTTTCATCCGGCACAAAAAGGTCAATATTGACCATTTGGGCTTCCCAACCAGCCTGTAGACTCGAAAATGCTTGGCGGGAAGACTCGGTACCGACAACTCTGCGGAGACATATCTCCGCAGCCGTTTTGTCAGACGGCGAAGCCGCTCTCTGAGACCACCATACTCGCACGAGGAAAGGTTGGATTCGATGAGAGTTCATCTTGTGAACCCAAGCGATAATTCATTCGGCACAGCCGTCATTACTCCCAGATGGCTGTTTGTCCTGGCGGCAGCAACACCCGCAGTGGCGGGAGATCCCATTCTGGTGGATGAGTCGCTGGAGCAGATTGTGCCGGAGAGCATTCAGCCGGGAGATATTGTCGGCATCAGCGTGCACACAGGCAATGCCTTGCGTGGCTATGCGGTTGGCCGAATAGCGCGGGCTTGCGGAGCCTGGGTCGTCTACGGCGGAATTCACGCTACGCTGTTTCCGGAAGAGGCGCTGTCGCTCGGCGAAGCCCACGCCGTGGTCAAAGGCGACGGCGACGTGGCCTGGGGCAAGGCTGTAGTCGATTGCATGGCGGGCGCTCCAGAGAAGATCTACGAAGGCGGGCGAATCGAAGGCGACCAGTTCCTGGCCGCGCGATGGGACCTGATCGATGCCGAAAAATATATGTGGGCCTCGGTGCAGACCATTCGCGGGTGTCCCAAGCATTGCTCCTTTTGCAGTGTCTGGCGTACGGACGGGCAGAAGCCCCGCCAGAGGCAGTTTCACCGCGTGATCGACGAGATCGTCGCTCTGCGGCGGCTCGGCTTTCGCTTCATTGCCCTGGCCGACGACAATTTTTATCCCGTGACGCACACCGATCTGCGCCTGGCTCGGGAACAGAACAACGTTGCCAGGCTGGAAGAGCTCACAGCCATTCGCGCCGAGCGATTCCAGTTGATGGAAGAGATGGCCAAGCTGCCCAAAGACATGGTGTTCTTTACCCAGATGACCATGGAAGCGGGCGAGGACGGCGCATTCCTCGATGCGATGAATAAGGCTCACATCAAGGGTGCGCTGGTAGGCGTGGAGGCGGTAACGCCGGAAGGCCTGAAAGCGGTCTTCAAGGATTGGAACCTCTCCGGCAACGCACTGGCAAAGCAGTTGCAAACATTCAAAGAGCACGGAGTCCATGTGCTCGGTTCGTTCATCTTCGGGTTGCCCACGGACAAGCCTGCGACCTTCGATGCCACGGTCGAGATGGCGATGAAGGCGGGCGTGACGTTTGCCCAGTTCGTCATGATGACGCCGTTTCCGGGGACCGTGGACTTTGCGCGATGGGAGAAGGAACAGGCGCAGAATCCCACCATGGTGGGCGACGTTCCGATTACCCGCTATTGGATGATTCCTACCGAAGTGCGGCCCAAGATGTTTACTCCGCATCCCACCATGAGTTCCGATGAGATCCGGGAGCGCACCCAGAAGGTGTGGGACAGGTTCTACACCTGGGGCGCTATCTGGAAGCGCTCGGACTGCACGCCGAATTTGAGAGCGAGGCTGGGCTTCATCTTTCTTTCGAAGCTCTACCGGCAGATGTATGCAGGGACGGGCATCTCCACCGACAGCGCTCGCCGCAAGAAATCGAAGGCTTGGGCGCGATGGACGGCTCACCAGTGTAAGAAGCTGTTTCAGGCGAAGCCCATGCCTAATCTGAAGGCGCCGGTGTGGGACCTGGGCTTGATCGGCATCGCTCGGGCCGCGTTGGCAGGCGCAGACGGCCGCCAAATTCCACAGCCCTTCCCTGTGATTTCCAAGGAGTAGCTCTGCTTGCCGGTTGGTGAACTTTGTGCGGAGCCGCGGGGCTCTGCACGAAACCATGCGGTGGCCCGCGCAATGTGGACGGCCAGGCCAGCTTTGAGCCTTTCAACTTGGATTACGCCTCTTCGGAAAATGCAATAATCGACTCGATGGAGTAGCCGAGTTCATTCCGGTGGGGGTCGTTCATGTCTTTCGCACGTCGATTGCCTGGTTCGATCGTTGGCATCGCTGCATTGGGATTTGCACTGGGTGCGGCCGGATGCGATGGGAGAGGGAATTCCGCCCCCGTGCAGCCGGCGACGCTGTCCCTCTCTCTGGGCAGTGCAACGGTTGTTGTGCCCCAGGACGGAGCGACGGTTCAGGTCCCGGTTACCATCGCGGGACCCACCGGAACCGCTTCGGTCGCCGTGAGCGGGCTGCCGGTCGGTGTCACGGGGCAATTCGCGGTTGCCAACGGCGGCCCTTCCGGAACGCTCACCTTTACCGGCAGCACATCGGCGGCAGCGGGCAGCTATGCGCCCATCGTGACGGCGAGCCT
>JAATFE010000194.1 GCA_015655365.1 Terriglobales bacterium | reverse complement strand
TCGTAGTCGTCGCCCAAATAGTCCACCAGCGGAGCCAGCCCGCCGATCTTCTCCAGCGCCTCGCGGCTTACGGCCAGCGTGGAACCGAGCCCGTAATGCAGCCCGCCCTCAATCATTTTCGAGAGCAGCACTCCGGCCTGAAAGTCGGTCGCAATGCCCAGCGCCTCAAGCCGTGAAGCCAGCGTCCCATGGGCGCGTCCGCGGTAAAGCGTCGTCACCAATCCGGTCTTCGCCAAGGCCTTGCCATCCCTCATTGGCTGCGGCCCAAAGTGGGCCATCACCCGTTCCAGGTAGCTGGGCGAGACGGTAATGTCCGAGTCGTTGATAAGCAGAAAATCGTATTGGGCGTGTGCCGCAAGCTGGACCAGTGTACTGACCTTGCCATTTGTCCCAAGGTTCAAGGGGCACTCCACCAACCGGATGGCCCGCTCGGGGAACTCTCGCTTGAGCCGTTCCACCGCCGCCACGGCGGGGTCGTCGAGCGAGGAAACCCCGAACAGCAGCTCGTACTCTCCCGCATATCTTTGCCGGCAATGGCTGCGGAAGCCGTCGATCATGCCGGGGTCGAGGCCCTTGAGCGATTTGAGAATGCTGACGCCCGGCGCAAAGGCAGGCAGCGGGGCGCGGCGGCTGCCAAGAAAGGCGCGCGCCGCAACCATGGCGGCCAAAAAATAGCCCATCCCGGCTACGGTCAGCACCGTGGTCAAAACCTCCACGGATTGAGCAAAAATGTGCGGCATCACAGGGGCTAGTTTAGCGGAAAAGCAGCAAGTCAGCAGGTCAGCGAGTCAGCCCGACGTGCGCGAGCCCTACTGAAGCGACCCCCGGACAGGCAGATCGTGTGCAAGCATCCTTCGTCTTTTGCCGCGAATGGGCTGACTCGCTGACCTGCTGACTTGCTACTCGTACCGCAGCGCCTCGATCGGGTCCAAATTGGCGGCCTTCCAAGCGGGATAGATGCCGAACAACAGCCCAATCGTGCAGGAGACGGCGAAGCCGATGAACACCCACACGGTCGAGAGCGTGGCGGGCAGGCCGATCGGCAGAAAGTAGATGATCGACGTAATGATTGCGCCCACAAGCACGCCCACCACCCCGCCCACGGCGCATAGGGTAATCGCCTCGGTGGTGAACTGCGTCAGGATGGTTCGCTTGGTGGCGCCGAGAGCTTTGCGGATGCCGATCTCGCGGGTGCGCTCGGTGACCGAAACCAGCATGATGTTCATCACGCCCACGCCGCCCACCATCAGCCCCACGCTGGAAACGGCGACCATGAAGCCAAACAGGCCGCCGGTGATGCTTCCCCATAGTTTGGTCAGTGAGTCGGGCCCAAAGATCTCGAAGTTATCCTCGGCCGAGACCTTGACCCTGCGCCGGATCCGCAGCGTCTCGCGAATCTCGTCTTCCACCAGCGATTTGTTCTTGGGGTCGTCGTACTTCACGCTGACCCACAAGTCTTTGACCTCCGGGTGCAGGCTGTGGAAGGTTCCCATGGGAAAGAAAATCTGGTTGTCGTCGGGATTTTTTCCGCTGCCGAATGGCTGCTTCTGCTTGTCGAGCACGCCGATCACCGTGTAGAGGCCGGTGGCGATGTTAACCTCTTTGCCGATGGGGTTCTCGCCGTTCACAAAGAGCTGGTCCGCGGTGTCGTGACCCAGAACGCACACAGCCGCGTGTGCCTTGTCTTCCTCGTCGGTAAACATGCGGCCCGCCAGCAAGGTGAAATTCGACACATCCGTCACCTGGGCCGTGTTGCCGCTCAAAATGGCGCCTGCCACCTTGTGGCCCTCATACTTCACGCTCACGTCGCCCACGCCAAATTGCTTGGTGTATTGAAATCCGCCGTCGGCGGCCACCACGTGGGGCATGGTGCGCAGGGCCATCACGTCGTCCATGGTCAGCTTCTTGCGCGTCAACTGCTCGGTCGTGGGCCGCACGCCGATCACCGGCATGTGGAAGACCCAAAAAACATTCGACCCCAGCGAGTTGGCAAAGTCCGCCACCCGGTTGTTGAGCCCGTTGATGACCGACGAAATGGTAATCACCGTAGTCACGCCGATGACGATGCCCAGGATCGTCAACCCCGAGCGCAGCTTGTTTGTCCTCAAAGTATCGAGGGCCATCTTCACGGATTCGCGGGTTTGTCCTTGCGCCATGGTGCACCTGGTAGACAGCTAACAGTAGACAGTTAACAGTTCAACGTTTTGGAACTTGGTTTTTGAACGATTCAAGAAGGGCAAAAATCATCTTGCCCACTTCGTGCGAAAGAGCTTCTGCTTCGTCCAGCAACTCAGCTTTTCCAAACTGAAGCAAGCGGGCGATCTCCAGTTGAGTCTGCACCTCGCAAACTGAGCCTCGAGCCACGCCCAGAAACTGTCGGAACTCTGCTGGGTTTAGCCGTCCCTGGCCTTCCGCTATGTTGCTTGGAACTGAGACCGCCGCGCCTAATCTGGCTTGTTAAACCAAACAGTTCCTCGCGCGGAAATTCCTTAGTCAGACGATAAACCACGACGGTCAATTGCATCGATCTCTGCCAAACAAGCAAGTCCCGAAACGATTGCGACATGAGAGCCTCGTGCATAACAACGTTCAACATCCAATGACATAACTAAAAACCGCAAAATCCTTACATCCCACTACGTCGCTCTGGCGACCGCCAACTAAAAACTGTTGACTGTTAGCTGTCAACTGTTAGCTGCTTTTTACATCTCCGCCC
>JAATFE010000277.1 GCA_015655365.1 Terriglobales bacterium | reverse complement strand
CCGATTCCCGCAGCAATGACCGCCAGCTTCCCGGTATTGGGATCGGTGAACCGGGCCACGATCGCGTAGTCCCTATAGTTATTTGTTGCCATCTGCACGGAACGATCGACCACCCAGCGCTGCTGCGCCGGGGCCAGGCTGTCGACGATGCGGAATTGCGACATATCTGCGTTATTGGCAAAGTGGAAACGCAGGGAATTGGTCAGCCGCAGCGTCCACGCGTTATCGAAGGCTCCGATAAAAACCGTCGGCCCAGAACGAAGGTCTTCCATACCCGTTGTCCCTTCGCTTTTGATGGTGTACTGCTTGCTGCTGGACTGAAGAACTCCGGCAACCTTGACGATCGGGCTCAGATCGTCGAACACGATGGCGGTGAGATTGTCTTTCAGCAGGAGCTGGCGGGTTGGATTGGCCGCATCGCGAAGTGAAATGCCGGAATACTGAAGCTGATCGGCGATGCAGAGAAGAACCGGACTTCTTGTGGAGATGATCGGCTGCCAGAAGAAATCGAGTGCGGAGCGATTCATCGCCTGCCACAGAAGGACGGATCCGACCGACAGGACCGCAACCACGATGCAGGCGATCACGAGCACGAGCGGCGAATGGTGATGAGGGTGCGGGCTCACCTCGGAGGGGGCCAGTGCCTCTGCGGCCGCCAGATCCAATTCCTTCAAGACCGGGTCGTTGGCGCCTTTGGGGTGGTGAAATTGGGGGATATAGGAGCCGGAAGGCAGGGCAATGCGCATTTCATCCCCATGCGCGGGGTCCTGATAATACTGGGCCAGCCGCTTGCGAAGCTCCGCTGCGGTAACGCGCACAATGGGATCGGAAGCTGTGTCGTAGCCCGGATCCCTGCCGAAGATTTCGATCCCGAGCGTTCGTTCCTTGATGCTCTCCGCTTGCCCGGCCAGGGTCTGTTCCGCCACAAAGCGAAGAAAGCTGGGCAGTCGCTTGCTGTGGCTGAAGTGGGCATCGGCGAGCAACCGGTTCAACTGCTCCCGAACCGCAGTCTTCTCTTCTTCACTCAAAATTGCCTGGTCGCGGTCGGATAAGTCCACCAAAATTTCATGCTCCGTAAGATCGTAGCGATTATAGCGCCAAGCAAACGGAATGTCCGCAAATAATTGATGCTAAATAGCATACCTCGTTCCTTTACCTGATAGACCTATCCTCCGCTATCCGTAAGGACCCGTCTCTCCCATGCCGTAAGGACCTTAACAGCGCATTATTGGGAAGCCTACAAAAGGACCGGTTTTTAAAGCCCCGATCTCACTGATTCTGTTTGGCCTGCACGGCATGACCATCGAGTCTCAGTCCGCTTGGGGATAACCAGCAGGAGGCTGCACATTGAAAACAATGAGGGACTGGAGACAACGGTCTCGGTGGTACTGGAGTGGAGTCGCAATTCTGCTTGCCATTTTGGCGAGTGGCACTCCGTGGATCAACGCGCAACTGGCAACAACCACGGCAACACTTTCCGGAGTGGTGTCGGATCCTTCGGGAGCAGTGCTGCCTAAAGCCTCTGTGACCCTGACGAGTCCAGAGACGGGCACCAATCGAACCTTCGTCACAGACGCAGGAGGCCGCTACTCTTTCAGCCAACTGCCTCCGAGCACCTATAGTTTGACCATCAAGGCCAAGGGCTTCGAGACGTATCGGCAAGACGGGATCGTCCTCAACGCCGCCATGTCGGCGAGTCAAAACGTGACCATGACTGTCGGGTCCGAAATGCAGTCGGTCACGGTAACCGCCGATGCATCCCAAATGAACACCGACAACTCCAACGTCGCGGCAGACATCGCCGCGCAGCAGATCGTGGAACTCCCGCTCAACATGAGAAACATCTATGGTCTGGCCACCCTTAACTCGTCGGTACAGAACTCGTCGCAGTCCCAGCAACTGCTGGGCGGCAACGGCAATGGCGCGAGCACGGACGATGCCGATCAGGACATCTCCTTCCTCAACTTCGCCGGCGGGTTCATGGGAACGTCGGGCTACATGCTGGATGGCTCCTGGGACACCGATCCGGAGTGGGGCGCTGTTATTTATGTGCCTTCCGTGGACGCTGTTCAGGAATTCAAAGTCCAGAACAACTCCTTCACCGCTCAATATGGATGGAGCACGGGCAACGTGGTGAACGTAGTCACAAAGGGTGGAACCAACGCCTTCCACGGCACAGCCTACGAGTTTTATCGCAACGATGCGTTGGACGCCAATCTCTGGTTCAACGACCACAACAATGCGCCCAAGCCGAGCCTCAGCCGCAACCAGACAGGCGCAGCGGCAGGCGGCCCGCTTTACATTCCCCACTTCTGTAAGCAGCGGGAGAAGACCTTCATCTTCGGCGTCTACGAACATCTCACCTTTTCAACGCCGACAGCCACAACCTACACCGTTCCCGATGCCAACTTCCGCAGCGGCAACTTCTCCGAGGTTCTCGGCGGCCAAGCCAAGGATTCGAGCGGTAATCCCATGGTCGACAACCTGGGACGCCCAGTCCTGATCGGCCAAATCTACGACCCACGCAGCGCGCGCCCCATCACTGCCGGCGCAGTAGACCAGAAGACAGGGCTCACCGCCAGGGCGACGGGCTACATTCGCGACCCGATTCCGGGCAACATCCTCGGCAATCTCGCTGGCTATGCGCCCGATACCGTCGGCGCCAAGCTGCTGAGCTACTATCCAACGGCAACCAAGTCCGGACTCACCAATAACTTGTTCGCATCCGGAACCGCCGCGGCATCCGCGGATGAATATTTGGTCAGAGTGGATCACAACTTCAACGACCTGACCAGAGCGTATTTCCGCTACAACTACAAGAAGGAGTACAAGGTCGGAGACGCGGAGGACTGGGGAACCAATCCGGCGGGTCCAGGCAATATCCGGCCGAATAACCGCTGGGGCATGGCAGCGGGCTTCTCGAAAGTATTTAGTCCCACATTCACCATGAACATCGCTTCGGGTGTTCAGATCTGGCATGAAACTTCAAGGAACCAGTCGAGAGGATTCGACACCACAACCATCGGGCTTCCGGTCTACACCAAGCTGAACAGTCCGGAGTTCCCGATCGTCAACGTTGGCGGCGAATCCAACCTCGGCCCGACCAACAACGAGACCCTTACCAACCATGGCCCAATCGGCAGCGTTGCGGTGGACCTGATCAAGCTGGCCGGAAGGCACACCCTGAATTTCGGTTTCATGGGAGTGGAACTGGAAGACGATCAGGCGAACTTCCTCCAGACGACACTGGATTTCAACGGCAACTACACAACCGGACCGGACCCAGTGAATGCTTCGTCGATCGCCAGCGGAAACGGCGTCGCCCAGATGCTGCTCGGTGTGCTTGACTCCGGAAAGGTGGGACAACCGACCACCCAGACCGGCACCTCCTACAACCCCGCCGTCTCTTCGCATTACTTTGGCGGCTACCTGCAAGACGACTGGAAAGCAACCCCGAAACTCACAATGAACCTGGTAATCCGCTATGAGATTCAGACTCCCACAACCTATCGCCACAACGTGGGCTCGGTCTTCAATCCCGACGTGTTGAACCCGATCAGTTATAAGGTCGGAACGCCGTACCTGGGGGCTCTGCAGTTCCTCTCGCCGGGCAACCGCGCTTCCTACAATCCAAACTACAAGAACGTGGCGCCTCGCCTGGGCCTCTCGTATCAGGTCATTCCGAAGGCGGTGATCCACGGTGGATACGGAATTTTCTATCCTCCGTCGGCGTCCTGCTGCTTCGAGGTCGATAGCGACGGATTTGCCGCTACAACCCAGTCGCCCTTGACCTTGAACGGCGGCATCAATCCCAATCCAGCGGTTACCGTCGGCAATCCATGGCCCGCGGGCTATGCCCAAATCACTGGAAACGCCCAGGG
>JAATFE010000402.1 GCA_015655365.1 Terriglobales bacterium | reverse complement strand
GCTTGTGGAGCGAGTGGAGTCGCACGGCAAGTGGCTGCTGATTCATTTTTCCGGCGGCGGCACGCTGGCCACGCACATGCTGATGAGCGGCAGTTGGCACATCTACCGGCCCGGCGAGCGCTGGCAGAAACCGGCCAGCCAGATGCGCATCGTCATCGAAAACAGCGACTACGTGGCGGTCGGTTTCAGCGTGCCGGTGGCCGAGATGCACACCGCGCAATCGCTGGCTCGCAACCGCAGAATTCCGCGCTCGGAGATTGACGTGCTCAGCGAGGGATTCGACTCGGCAGCTGCATTGCGCCGCTTTCTGGCGCATGGCGGCGAAGAGCTTGGTGATGTGCTGCTCCACCAGGAAGTGATGGCCGGCGTGGGCAACATCTTCAAGTCGGAGATTTGCTTTGTGACCGGGCTCAACCCGTTTTGCAAAGTCGCGGCAATTGCCCCGGAACGGATTGAAGGCGTGATTGCGACCGCCCGCCGCTTGCTTGCGGCCAACGTGCTGGAAGACTCGGACGATGCCATCGTTACCTATGGCGGACGCAAGCGGCGCACCACGCACGAGACCGATCCCGGAGCGAGCTTATGGGTTTATAGCCGCAGAGGTGAGCCTTGCCGCCGCTGCGGGGAGTCGATCCGCAGGCGCATTCAAGGGCCGGATGCGCGCGTCACTTTCTGGTGTCCGTGCTGCCAGCCCATGCCGGATGGAAGCGTGATCGATGGGTAATTTGGCCGCAAAAAGAAGAAGAAACTATAAATAAAAAGCGGTAAGCTCTGGTTGTAGATATCCCACCTTAAGCGCGATGGGACTGCGCTGAAGGTGGGGCCCCCGCTTTGTCGGATGCCCCGCCAGTGTTGCTATTCGCCGCTCTTGCCCAGGCCGAAGATCTTTTGCAGCACGTTGCGATGGTCGGCGGGATGGGCGCAGGTTTCCGTCGGTGCGGTGCCGGCCAGGAAGGCCGCATTGAAAGCGTCCGGGCAGGTGTCGTCGCTGAGCAGGTTGGTCGCCTTGTCCAGACTCACCACTTCGATGCCGTCCGGCGGGCTGAAGCTGTGGGTGTCGGAGTATTGCGGCAACAGCACGGCGCGCTTCATAAACTCCGCCCAGATGGGCGCGGCGGCCAGCGCTCCAGAGAGCTTTACGTCGGTGTAGTCGTCGTTGCCGACCCACACAATGCAAATCAAATTGCTGGTGTAGCCGGCGAACCAGGCGTCGTGGCTGGTGCCGGTTTTGCCGGCGGCGGGCGCCATAAAGCCGCGGCGGCGAGCCTCATAGCCGTAGCCGAAGTTCATCACGCCTTCCATCAGGTTGGTGGTCAGGTAGGCCACGCGCGGGTCGAGCACCTGCTTCGAAGTCGGCGTGAAGTCGGTGATCACATCGCCCGAGGTGGTGCGCACGCTGGCCAGCATCCAGGGGTCCAGATGCAATCCGCTGTTGGCGAAGACGGTGTAGGCGCCGGCCATATCCAAGGGGGTTGCGTCATAGGTGCCAATGGCCACCGACGGGGTTCCGCGCGCGTTTTTGACGCCCGCTTCGCGGCCCAGAGCGGCCACATTGTCGAATCCCACTTCGGATGCCAGGCCGATGGTCGCGTTGTTGAGCGAGTGGGCAAGAGCATACATGGCCGTGACCTGGCCGTGGTACTCGTCCTTGTAGTTGTGCGGGCTGTATTCCTGGCCGCCTGAGTCAAACGTGGTCGGCTCGTCGTTGAGCATGGTGATCGACGAGAAGGGCTTATCCTGGCCGGGCAACGTGGTGCCCGCCACAGTGGTGTTGAAGGCCGCCGCATAGACGAAGGGCTTGAAGATCGATCCGGTGGGCCGCTTGGCCACCGCGTGATTCAACTGCGAGTTGCCGTAGTTGCGTCCGCCGATCAGCGCCAGCACCTGGCCGGTGTGGGGATTGAGCGCCACCAAAGCGACCTGGGGATAGAGAATGGTTTCGCCCGGATTGGGATGCGGGTGCATCTTGTTGACCTGGTCGTCCACATTCTTCATGCCCGCTTCCACGGCATCGGCGGCGGCGCGTTGCAGGTCGGGATCGAGCGAGGTGTAGATGCGCAGGCCTTCGCGGTTAAAGTCGCGCTCGCCCAGTTTTTGCGTCAACTGCTCGTGCACCAGATCCACAAAGTAGGGCGCTTCGCTGGCGTCCACGCTGGCCGCGGAGAGATGCAACTGCTCGGTCTTGGCGCGCTCTGCCTGATCCTTGGTGATGGCCCCGGTCTCGACCATCGAGTCCAGCACCAGATTGCGCCGCTCGATGGCCCGATCGGTATGGCGGTAAGGCGAAAAGTAGTTGGGTCGCTGGATCATGCCCGCCAGCAGCGCGCACTCGGCCAAGTCCAGTTGCCGCGCGTCCTTGCCGAAGTAGGCCTGCGAAGCCTCGCCGAAGCCGTCGATCGAGAAGCTGCCGCGCTGGCCCAGGTTGATCTGGTTGGCATACATCTCGAAGATCTGCTTCTTGCTGAAGCGGTGTTCAAGGTGAAAAGTGATGGCGATTTCGATGACCTTGCGCTTGAAGTGCTTTTCCGGCGAAAGAAAGAAGCCGCGCGCCAACTGCATGGTCAGCGTGGAGCCGCCCTGCTGCTTCTGGCCGGTGGTTACGTCGCGGAAGATCGCTTCGATGAGTCGGAAGTAGTTCACGCCGCCATGCTCAAAGAAGCGGCGGTCTTCAATGGCCAGCACCGCTTGGACCAGATTTTGCGGAATCTCGTCATAGGTCATCAGCCGGCGCTTGGTGCGGCTGGCGTCTTCGCTCAGACCGGTGATGAGCAACGGTTCCAACTCATAACTCGAAAGCGGCTGGCCGTGGTCGTCGGTGATCGAATCCACCACGCCCGAGCCGATGCGGATCACGGCGCTGTCTTGCGCGTGATAAGACTGCGGGCCGGGCCGCACAGTGATGGTCTGCGCGCCCTCGGTGAAGGTGCCCATTTGCGAATATTGCGAAGCGCCGTCGGCGGAGTAGCCAGCCTCGCGCAGTTCATTGGCGAGCAGTTGAATGCTGAGCTTTTGCCCTGGGCGAACTTCGCGGGGCGCGGCGAAGATCTTTGCGGTGTTGGCAAACAGAGGCTGCTTGAGCCGTTCGTCCACAATGTGCCGATACTTGATATAGAAGAAGCTGAAGACGCAGAAAAACACCACCGCGGCAGCTCCCGCCGCCAGCAGTGCCGTGCGCAATGCCAGCGATGCCCAGGGATGCTGTCCCGTCGGGTGTGCCAACTTGATCTTCAACGCCATCGCTGCTCCTTTAACCCTTGCCCAACTAAGCATATAAGCCTTGCCGTCCTACGCATCGACGCCTGTTGCCCGTCCATGCTCACATCCATCCATGCTGTCATTCCGAGCGAGCGCAGCGAATCGAGCGGCTGCATATCGCTTTTCCGGCGCATGGGTTGGGAACCACAAAAATCAAAAAGGCCGACTGCCCCAAGTCTCGCTTTCGAGACCTGGGAAACCACCGATTTCAGAATTTCTACGCTTCAACCGCCGTCAAAAGCGCATCTTCTTCAATGCGTTCCTTCACCAGCGTCAGGACCGCGTCAATCGCCACGTCCACGCTGGTCGCGGTGGCTCGCGTCACCAGTTCCACCTGGCCCTCGGCGGCCTTTTTGCCCACGTTGATGCGGTAGGGAATGCCCACCAGATCGGCGTCTTTGAATTTGACTCCGGCGCGCTCTTTGCGGTCATCCAGAAGCACATCGATTCCCGCCGAGTCGAGCTCTGCCGCCAGCTTTTCGCCGGTTGCGACGAGCAACTCGTCGCGCATGTCGGTCATTGCCACAACTACGGTGAAAGGGGCGATGGAGGCCGGCAGCCAGAAGCCGTTGGCGTCGTTCGACTGCTCGATGGCCGCGGTCAGGATGCGCTCGATGCCGATGCCGTAGCTGCCCATGATCGGCGTTACTTCCTTGCCGTTCACGTCGAGCACGCGCGCGCCCATGATCTCGGAGTACTTGTAGCCCAGCTTAAAGATGTGGCCGATTTCGACCGCCTTGCCCACCACCAGCTTGCCAGTGCAGCCGTCTTTGGGGCAACCTTCGCCCTCGTTTACGCTGCGAATGTCGGCCAGGAGCGTCCACTGGAAATCGCGGCCGGGTGTCACGTTGCGGAAATGGTAGTCGAGCTTGTTGGCTCCAGCCACCATGTTTTTGCGGCCTTCGAGAGCCTTGTCCACGACCACCGTGAGACCGTCTTCCAGGGGCTTCGCGTCGAACTTCAGGCCAACCGGCCCCAGGAAGCCCGCCGGCGCGTGCAGATACTGCTCCAACTCTTCGGCCTGCATGGTGCGCAACTCGACTGCGCCCACAGCATGAAGCAGCTTGGTCTCGTTCACCTGGTGGTCGCCGCGCAGGAAAGCCGCGACGGCGTGCCAAGTATCCGGCTTGATCTCTGTTTTTTCGACTGCGCCACGCTTCAGAGCCATGTAGGTGACGCACTTGATGTCCGAAGACTCGGCCATCTTGAGGAATGCGGCGATGTCGGCGATTGCGCCCATGCTTGGCGTGTGAATCAGCTCGGGCGTGCCGTCTCCGGTCGTTTCCAACTCAACCAAGGGTTCGAGCAACGAAGTTGCCTTCTCGGCATTGGCAGCATAACCGCAAACCGGGCAACTGGCGATCAAATCTTCGCCGGCATCGGTGTAGACCATGAACTCCTGCGACTGCGAGCCGCCCATGGCGCCGGAATCCGCCTCGACGGCCTCGAACTTCAGTCCGCAGCGCGAAAAAATG
>JAATFE010000121.1 GCA_015655365.1 Terriglobales bacterium | reverse complement strand
TGATTCTGGTCGACGACGGCGGCGAGCGGACCGTGCTTTGTCGGCGGGATGAGCGCCTGGTCCTGAAGCCCGAAGATCTGCAACGCGAATGGATTGTGAATGCACGGGCACTGCATGTGGACGGGTACGACACGGCGGCGGCCACTTTAGCGGCGGGTTGGGCGCACGTGGCGGGCATCCCGGTGATTGCCGATCTGGACGAGCTTTATCCTGGCGTGGAAGAACTCATTGAAAACGTCGACTACCTGATCGTGAGCCGTGACTTCCCCTGCCGGCTGATGGCGGAGAACAACCTGGAGAGCGCTTTGCGCCGGATGCAGCTTCGCTTTGGATGCAGGCTGACCGCTGCGACGCTGGGCGAGGATGGCGTGCTGGCGTGGGATGGGAAGCAGCTTCACCATTGCGCTTCGTTTCGGGTGCCGGTGATCGACACCACGGGTGCCGGAGACATCTTCCACGCGGGATTCATCTACGGATTACTGCAAGGATGGCCGCTGGACCGGCAGCTCGAATTTGCCTGTGCCGCGGCAGCAATGAATTGCATGGGCGCCGGGGCAAGGGGCGGGATTCGGGCAACGGCGGCGATTGAAGAACTGATGACGACCGCGACGAAATACGAGGTCGTTTCGTAGTTCTCCTGTTGCTGCCTTCAGACTACGGCTCGACGCAACCAGTCGGCCATCAGGGTGGCCACTTCTTGAGGCCGCTCGTAAGCCGCAAAGTGTCCGGCATTGGGCAAAAGTTGGAACGTGCAACCGCCGGGCACGGAGCGAAAAACCCCCATCTCCGCCGGGGTCACACCAGGGTCTTCGCCGCCGGCGATAGCCAGCACAGGGACATTGATTGTCGCCACCGTGGGCAGGGAATCGGGCCGCATGGCCAACCCGGCCTGGACGGCTACGGCGGCTTCCGCGGTCACGGTCATCCGGGCGCGCAACTGGTTGGCAATCTCCGGGTGATGTTGGTGCGTGGTGGCGCCGGTGAGGCTTTGGGCCATGCCGTCGAAAATATTCCCCGTGCCGTCCTTTCGCAGCGTGGCGATGGTAGCAGCGCGCCGGCCTTGATTGGCCTCGGTGTCGGGTTGAGGCTTGGAGCAGACAAAGGCCAGGGCGCGTACCCGCTGAGGTGCCTGACGCCACAGTTCCAGCAGCACATAGCCGCCAATCGAGCAGCCGACAAAGACTGCCTGCGGCACCTCAAGGAAGTCCAGCAAAGCAAAAACATCCTTGGCGAGTTGCGCCATGGTCAGCACGGGAGCGTCGGGAACGCGGGCGAAGCCCCCCACAGGCATGATATTGCCTAGCTCCGAGAGGCCATGTCCGCGCAGGTCGGGCACAATGGCGCGTAGTCCAACCAGATCGTCCGCCACGGGACGCCAGTAATCCCGATCGAGCGGGGTGGGATGGAGAAAGACCACCGGCACTCCTGCTCCACTGTCCCGATAGCCAAGCTTCGCTCCGTCGGATTCGAAAAATCCATTCATATGCTAGGAGGATACTCCCTTGGCAGCGGAATTTGATCCTCCGGAATGCCGATCCAGCCAGCAACATAGGCCACGCCGATCAGGCCGCCGGAGAAACAGAAGCCGAGGACCGTGAAAATGCGAACCAGGCCGACATCCCATCCGTAGGATTGCGCCAGGGCCAAGCAAACGCCGGCGATCTGGCGGCCCACATGGGGGCGAACCAGCGGCCTGCCGGGAATGGACTGCACGACAGGAATCACCGCACCGCAGTTGGAGCAGAAGCGCGCGGTCGGGGGCAATCCGGTTCCACAACGTTGACAAAAAATGGCCATGATCGATTTCTCCTTGAGAACAGCAACCAAGCTTAGAATACGGAGGCGGAGCTAAGGCGGTTCCATCGGACTATCTTGGGTTGGCGCTGGGTCTTTAACTGCATGAATTCGTACCAGTGCCGGGTGCCCCAGGTCTCGCTTTTGAGACCTGGGACCTCACGAACCCAGGGTACAAAATCAGTTGGTCAAAGACCTAGTTCCCGCGGTAGGGGTTGCGGAGGAGCTTCCGGGCGGTGTCGGCGCGGGAAGTGCTGGGACCGGCGTCGATCGTCTCCTGGTAGTCCCTCATTGCCAACTGGCGTTCGCCGTTCAGGTCGTGGCATTGGCCTGCTGCCAACAGCGACCGGATCTTCAGTTCCAGACCTACATTGCGTGTGAGTGCTGCCTGTTCGTACGACTGCGCGGCCTCGGCAAAGTGGCGCTGCCCGCGCAGGGCATCGCCCAGGCCAAAGTGGGCCAATTCCAACTGCGCCGAGGCGAAGTAGCCAGGCTTGGCGTTGGCGGCCAGGATCTCCCGGTAGGCGGTGATCGCGGCCATGCCTTCACCCGCGTCCTTGCGCAGGTTGGCCTCTTCCAGGCAGAAGAGGTAGTTGTGGGGGTACTGGCTTTTGAGCTTGCGCACCACCTGCACCGCCTCCTGATACTTGGCCTCGCGGCGCAGGAAGAGAGCAATCACCGTGCGCGCCTCGATGTTGGTGACAGCGCCGCGATTGCCGTCGTCGCGCAGCATTTCGAGGCCGCGATTCTTGGACCCGGTGATGCCGGCAAAACCGATGATCAGCTTGAAGGGCAAGGGCAGCGCTCCAACCACATACTCGTAGACGCCGACCACCAGCTTTGCGTCGACATAGTCCGGATCAAGCTGGAGGACGCGCATGTGGTCGTCCTTGGCTTTCATGGCGAGGCGGAAGCCTGCGCCGTAGCCGCGCTGCACCATGGCCATGTAAGTGCATTTCAGAGCGCGCGCCCAGCCGCGGGCATAGAGCGCATCGACATCGTTGGAATTGTGGCCGACGCGCCAATCGGCCTCGCGGACCGTTTCGTCGGCCAGCGCAAAGATGCGGTCGCGGACCCTGGGATCCTCGGAGATGGCGTGGCGGCCGGTGAGAAAGCCGTCGTTGGCATAAAAAGTGGTGTCGAGCAGATCTTGCCGGTAGAGTTCTTGGAACAGCACGGCTTCGAGCAGCAGTACGGTTCCTTGCGGATCGCCCGGATGGGCGGCATGAAAGCGTTCAAAGCGATCCACGGCGCCGGGATAGTCGAGGTTGTAGAAGTGTTCATAGGCCTCGCGCACCTGCGGGTCGCGATTAAGTGGATTCGTATGCACCCCGGCAGCCCAGCCTGAGACAGCCGATGCGAACAATACCAAGGCAAGCATCCATTTCGATCCCGTCTTCAACCTCAAAATCTCCCTCTTCTCTTCCTGCCGCGACGGATTTTGTCGCCCTGCCGATCGCTGTGTAAATCAGATCCCCAACAATTCCGATTCATCGTGACCCAATTTCGGAGCGCTTTACGCTTACTAATCGGTGGGTATTGTGGCGTTGCGCTGGGGAGCGCGACATCCTGGCAAACGAAACAAATCTCTTCCACCCCGGCCCAACGCAAAAGGAAAATCTGCCTCTTTGACGCTAATGTGCTGTAGATGACGCTCGACAAAATCTCGACCCCATGGCATCACCAACGCGCGGCCACGTTCATCTGCCGCCCAGCCCAGAGTTTACCCCCTGAAGGATTGGCGAAATGAATCGGAAAGAATTGCTGCGATTGCTCCTCAACCAGGCTCAGTTTAATGGATTCGAGTTCCGCATCTGGTACCAGTCTCATATTCAGCCGATCTGGCCCGGCGCCGAGCAGGCGTTGAACCTGCTGGCTGGCGAAGGGCGGCATTACACGCTGCTTTTTTCGCACGACTTTGCCCGCTGCTTCTGGCGTTCGGGCGCACACATGAGTTTCATGGTGCCCGCGGTCACCTATCCCAGGGTCAACGGCCAGGGGGAAGTGGTCCAAGTCACCCGCAAGCCCTTCACCCGGCGCACCATCAAGCCCGATGTGTGGAAGTATCACCTGCGCCAGATGGCGGCGGCTGACGATCCCGTGGATTATCTCTGCCGCTTCTTGCCGGCGCAGGATCAGGCTAAGGTCGGCGTTCTGCCCAGGGCAGAGCAGGCGGAGGTCGAAGCCCGTTTGGCGGCGCAAGCCTGAGACGGGGGTTATCGCATCGCGGCTCATTTTGCTTTAGGATTCAGTCATGCCCATCCCTGAGCGGCTGAATCCGCCCTTTGCCCCAGCCGGAGCCACCACGGTGGACCGGCTTGGAGAGGCCCGCAAACGTCTCATCATAGCCCTCGACGTCCCGGATGCGGCTTCTGCCGCCGCCCTGGTGGATCGTTTGGAGGATACCTGCCAGTGGTTCAAGGTGGGATTGGAGCTGTTTGTGGCTGCCGGCCCCGCAGTGCTTGAACCGCTGCTCAAGCGCGGCCACTCCGTTTTTCTCGATCTCAAATTCAACGACATTCCCAACACGGTGGCTGGAGCGGTGCGCTCCGCCGCGGCGCTGGGCGCGCGCATGATGACTGTCCACGCATCGGGTGGGCCGGCCATGCTGGCCGCCGCCCGCACCGCGCTGGAGGGTTTGGCCGATCCGCCGCAACTGCTCGCCGTGACCGTGCTCACCAGTATGGACGCGGCCCAGGTCGATGCCGTGGGCCTGAAGCGTTCGCCTGCCGAGCAGGTCGAATTGCTGGCGCAGATGGGGATGGAAGCCGGGATTCGCGGCTTCGTCTGCTCTCCGCAGGAAGTCGCTTCGCTGCGAAAAATTACCGGTCCCGCGGGTGTTCTGGTAATCCCAGGAATTCGCCCCGCAGGGGCGACCGTTGGAGACCAGAAGCGCGTCGCGACCCCAGCCCAGGCACTGCGCCTGGGCGCCAGCTACCTGGTGGTGGGCAGACCGATTACGCAGGCGACCGATCCGGCTGAAGCCGCCGATGCGATTTTGCGGGAGATGGCTGGAGCGCTGGAGGGGTAAGAAAATAGAGATCAGGGGCAGAGATCAGAGATCGGTCTTGTTTGTGCTGCAATGAACTCCCGGGGATCGAGCTCGGTATCTTCGCTGAAAAGAAGGCACAAAAAAGCCCGGCTTATAACCGGACTTTTTTGTGCGCCGAGCTTCAAGCAGGGCTTAGAGCTTTTCGTAGAAGTCACAGGCAGAGCACGAGATGTAGACGCCGCCAGGAATGCCGCGCTCGCGGTCCTTCACGCGCTTGACGATGCGCGTCGGCTTGCTGCACTTGGGACAGTCGGTCGACTTCGTCGTGTCCATTACCTTCTTGCGGTCACCGGTTTTTGCGATCTTTGCCATAGGTCGGGTGTTTCTCCTTCGTGGGGTGTCTCTGCACACACGCGCCAGAAAATGGTGCGCGGCTTCAACGTCGCGGTACTCAGCCCACCTCGGTGGAGGGAGCCAGACTCGCTCTTTCCAGTTTACATGATGCCTGTGAGTGCTGCTCTAGTTCGGTGGCTGTGGCTTGGCGGGGCTGGGCTGCGGACTGTCCGCAGCCGCAGCCGCAGCCTTTACATCGGGTGGCGGTGGCGTGTTTGGCTCTTCATCGGGGTTGTTGCCCGGCTGGGCTGCCGGCTTCGGCTTGGGCATCCGCACCGGTCTCATCACGCCGGTTCGCTGGTCGTCGGTGGGAAGCTTCTCGCCGGGATTGCGCAGGCTGGGAGGCGCGGCCGGTGCCTGGGTGTCGGGGTTGTGCTCCACGTCGCCTTCCGCAACCGTACGGGTGTGTGAATCGGGAGGGGCGAGCGGCGTGCCGTCGGTCCGCATCATCCCTTCGACTTCATCTTTGGAAAAGATCACCGGGGTTTCGCCCACCTTGGCAACCTCAACCCGAACGACGCGATTGCCGTTGATGCGGATAAACTCCACATCCTTGGGCGGCTTGCCATAGATCCACTCCTCGAAAGGCATCTGCCCTTCGACTTCGCGCGTTTTACTCTCCGGTTGGCCCTTGGCAAAGAGCACCATGTCGATGCTCATCCCAACTAGCACATGATGGTTGAGAATGGCCTCTTTGAGCCTGGGCGGAAGCGTGTCGGTGAAGGCCTGGATCGGCGTCTTGACATCGAAAGAGATCATCGGAGCCAACAGCGCCTTTACTTCCGCGCCGGTCAACTCGGGGATATGCTCCTTGAAGCTGAGGGTGAGGCGTGCGCCCACCGGCTCCTGGCCATCTCCCTGTTGCGCAACAGGAGTCATGTTCGGCCCTGCCCCGATTTCGACGTGGCGCATAAAGCGGTGTTTGGCGTCCGGTCCGCCATTCAGGTCGAAGACGATTCGGGTGTGTTCGAACTTTACGTCGGTGAGCACGACTCGGTCGCCGGGCTTGGCCGACAGGCCCTCCTTGGTCACCATGCTCAGGTAACCTTCCCCGTACGGCTCCAGCTTGCCGTTGGCCGCCAGTGTGAGCCCCTTGTGCCCGCGAGGGAAAGGACGCATGGCGAAGCCCTGTTCGGCCTGCAAGATGCGCACCAACTCCAACCGGGTCTTGGCGTCGAGCTCGGACTTGGTGAGCGGAACGTGGGTCGGCTCGATCTGCTGATAGCGGCGGTCGACCGTGCTGGTTTGCGTGGCGCCGTTGGTGACGGTGCCGGTGTGTGTGTCGACGGTGATGACTTGGCCTGGGAAAGCCCACGGCGTCAGCAAGACGGCCGTGGCGAAAAGCCCCGCGATGCACAGGACGTTGCGGCGAATTTTCCGGGACGCTCGGCGGGGTGACCGTAGTCCCGAAGATTGGAATGGCCGGATCATGGGAACCTCCCATGCCTGCAAGCTGCAATGCCGCAAAGATAGCCCGGTTCGGGAGAAAAAAGCAAATCCCAGGTGATCGGCCTTCAATTTCAGAGAATCGATGCTTCCTCAGCCCTTTCCAAGCAGAGAGAAAGCCTGTTGTCCGTCACAAAAGGGCATTTTCCGCTTTCCGCACTCTGCCGAGCCTCTTCTCCCATCAAATTATTTATTGACAAGCATTTAACCAGCCTATTTCATTTCTATATACGGATGGCCATGCCCTCGTCCTGGGACTCGACAGGGTGAATCTGCGGCTCCTTCAAGGTCAGCACCGGGCAGCGTGCATGAGCCAGAACCCTATAGATAGTCCGGTCGCGGGTCAGATTCTCCAGCGCCGAGCGCTGCGTTGCGCCCAGCACGACCAGGCTGGCGCGGCGTTCCGAGGCTCCGGCCAAAATTTCGACGGTTGGGTTGCCGTGGGCCACATAGGCCTCGACGGCAGAGCAGCAGTCGGTGCCGGTCTGCGATGCCACAAGCCGCAGTTCGCGCAGGGCAATCGCGTCCTGGCCCGTCGCCAGACCCTTGCGCGCCATTTCGTCGATGGGTGGCAACACATGCAGCAGCACCAGCTTGGCGCGCTGGCTGGTGGCGATCTGGCAGGCAAGTGCCGCGCTCGGGCGAGAGGCCTCTCTCAATGTAGTGGCATACAGCACAACCTTTTCCAGGTTGACATCTGTTTCCGGGAGATGAGCCTCGGGTCCCACGGTGATGACCGGGAGGTTGACCGAGCGCAGCACTTGTTCTGCAACGGAACCGAGGAGCAACTTGCCTAGCTTGCTCCGGCTCCGGGTCCCGAGAAGAATCCGATCGGCCTGAAACTGACGGACGGCGGCAGCTATCTGCTGGGAGGCAACTCCCTCGCGGACCAGCCCATCGCAGACGAGGCTCTGCCGCCTGGCCATTTCGCACCACGGCGCCATTGCCTTTTCGGCAACTTCCAACGCCCCCGCCGGATCGTACAACGGCATTCCCGCAGTATCGATTGACATTCCGGTGCCCGCGGCCAGCACATGGAGCAGGATGAGCCGGGCTCCGGTCTCGTGCGCCTGCTGAAAGGCATACGGCATCAGCCGGTCCAGGTCGCTCAAATCCGTAGCGACGAGGATGACGGCCGGATGGGTCCAGCGCTTCATACCACTATCCGGCATAGTCTCACCTCGTACCCGAAAGAGTCGCACCGAACAATAGCCCGAGATGTGCCAGCGCGCACCGGCTGAAGTGATCTGGATCACTCGGCGATTGTCGATGGCTTGCTCGACAAGCCTACTTTAATCCCTTCCCGCAGCGAATGAGAAACACATGTCGGCCGAAATTCTGTAAAATGCTTCCAGTCAGGCCTTCCCCAATGCAATGCTGGCGGGTTTGGTCAAGGTGCTGGAGCAGTTCCTTGCCACGGACATTTCTGCCTCTCTCCATGCCGCCAGCCCCACCAAGCATTGGGATAACGTTTACGTGAGCCGCTATTACAACTGGCGCCCCGGAGCCTTCAAGGGCGGCTAC
>JAATFE010000253.1 GCA_015655365.1 Terriglobales bacterium | reverse complement strand
GGACCACGCCCTCGTATTAGCAAAGTATGCAATGCGTGGGCACAATGAGCTGGGACACGATGGGGCTGGGGTCGCTGGCGAGGCCGACGCGGCGTACCATGGAGGCGCCGGAATCGGGCGTTCCAAGAACGCCTGCTGCCAGTCACGGCGACATCCAGGGAGGCAAGATGATTGCTCCAGACGCCCGCCAGCCGAATGCAGAGGGGATTCCACTGGAGATCGATTGGTCACTGATCGTCCGGCACTGCATGGACGGAGACTCCGGCGCGTGGGCCCAGTTGGTCCGCACTCACCATCGGCGCGTATACGGGCTGTGTTACCGCTTCACCGGAAACCCGGCCGATGCCGAGGACCTGACGCAGGACGTTTTCCTCAAGGTCTACTCGAATTTGAACAGTTTCGACACCGGACGGGGAAGCTTGCAGGTATGGATCACGACGTTGACCCGCAACCTGCTGGTGGACAACTTCCGGCGGACGCGGAACCAGCGCGCGACATCGTCCCTGGACGACGGCTGGGAGTCGGCCGAGGATTTGAAGCCGGTGGACCGGCTGATGTCCCATGGCCCCACCCCGCACGAGTCGACGGCACGCAAGGAACTGGCCAAGATGGTGCAGGAAGCCCTGGCGCGCGTTTCCGTCGAGCTGCGCGAGGCGGTCATTCTGAGAGACTTGCAGGACCTTGACTACAAAGAGATTGCCCAGGTTTTGAGCATTCCCGAAGGGACAGTAAAGTCCCGCATCAGCAGGGGCCGCGCGGAACTGGCTCGCTTGCTGGAACGTAATAAACGGGAGGTAATGTAATTATGGCAGAGCGCACAAACATTCCGACTTCCCCCGCCTGCGGGCAGTGGGAAACACTTTTGGCCGATGCGCTGGACGGGCTGCTGAAGCCCGAGGACGAGGCGATCTTTGCCGCTCACATGGCCGTCTGCCCGGCCTGCACCGCACTGTTCGAAGAGGCGCGCCGGGGCCGCGAGTGGCTGGAGTTTCTCTCGCCTGAACCGGATGTGCCCGCCGGGCTTTTGGACAAGATTCTTGCCCAGACCGGACCGGGACAGGTAGCGGGCTACGGATTGGTCACTCCCGACGGCAATGTTTTGCCGACGATCCCGAAAACCCCGGCATGGCAGCGTCCGGGCATGATGGGCCATGTGCGCCGTTTTGCCGAGCCGCGTTTGCTGATGACGGCGGCCATGGCGTTCTTCTCCATCGCGTTGACGCTTAACCTGACCGGCGTGCGGCTGTCTACGCTGCGGCTCTCCGATCTGCGCCCCAACGCGGTGCGCTCGTTCATGGAGCGGCGGCTGACCATGGCCTCGACGCCCATCATTCGCTATTACGATCACCTGCGCTTCGTCTACGAAGTTGAGTCGAGGATGCGGGAGTTGCGCCGTACCAACCAGGGCGAGGGACAAGACGGAAACAATCTGGACAAACCGAAAGAAGCCCAACCCACAACCCCGGGCGAATCCAAAAAGAACCCCGGCGGCAAAGATGGAGGGTCCCGCGTCGACCCTCCGCAGCAGTCGGTGAACCCGGCAACCACCAACGATTCTCTTGAGTTTTTGGAAACTTCCCTGACGTTTCAGGAACGGCCCGCGCATTCCGGCGGCTCCGCAAAAGAAATACGGGAAAGGAGCACAGTATGGACTGCGTAAATCACAGTGGTGTAGGCGCCAGCGCGTATTGCCAGACCTGCGGGAAACCACTTTGCGCCAACTGCGTGCGCAACGCGCCTGGAGGACAAGTTCTCTGCGAGACGTGCCAGGCGTCGTGGCAGGCTTACCAACAGCCCTTTGCTGTGCCTCCGCCGGACGGGCCCAACCCCGCGGCAGCCGCGGCGCTGGGACTGATCCCCGGCGTGGGCGCCATGTACAACGGCCAGTTCTTCAAGGCCCTGATTCATGTGGTGATCTTCGCGGTGCTGATCAGCATTACCGATCACTATGGGATCTTCGGACTCTTCATTGCGGCCTGGGTACTCTACCAGTCGTTCGAGGCTTACCACACCGCCAAGGCGCGACGCGACGGCCAGCCGCTGCCCGACCCGCTGGGGCTGAACGAGGTGGGCAACTGGCTGAACCTGGGCACCAAGCCACAGTATCCCGGCCAATCCGGACCGGCACCACAGGGCCCGGCGGCGCCACCAGCGGGAGGCTATCAGGCACCCTATGCGGGACAGTACCAGACGCCCTATCAACAGGCGCCCTACCAGGCCGCGTATCCGCCTCCACCTGCCGGTTATCCCGATCCGGGGATTCCGCCCATGCCGCCCGTGCCGCCAATGTCGTGGCGACGCAAGGAGCCCATCGGCGCCATTGTGCTGATCGGCCTCGGGTTGTTGTTCTTGTTGGGGCAGCTCGATATTTTCCACGGGCGCCTGCTGGAATTTGCCTGGCCCGTGCTGCTGATCGGACTGGGAGTCTGGCTGATTGTTCGCCGTCTTGGAGAGTCGCAAGGAGGTTCCAAATGAACCGATATATTTTGATTCGCCGCTTGCGCGGCCCCGCATTTTTACTTTTGATCGGCGTGCTCGCGTTGCTCAGCCAAGCGGACATCCTGAGCTGGGGCAAGAGCTGGCCATTATTCCTGATCCTGGGTGGCGTGTTGGCGCTGGCTGAGCGCGCAGCCATAGCCTCAGAGGGACCATCGGTACCGTATGCTGGAGCGCCTTACCCTGGCGCTCCCTATCCCGGCGGGGTAAATCCCGTCGCTGGACCAGCGCAGGGAACAACCGCCATTGTCCAGGCCAATTCGCCCGACTATGGAAAGGATTCCGCGGGAGGTCAATCGTGAGCAGCATACCTCCGAACATGCCTCCTGGGGGCGGCGCACCACCTCCGATTCCGCCTTACGATCCCAAGACCCAATGGCGGGTTTACCG
>JAATFE010000460.1 GCA_015655365.1 Terriglobales bacterium | reverse complement strand
GGGCCTCAATCCGTAGCGGCTTGGCACTCGACGTGAAACGCGGGGGCGGGCAGGCTGGCTCTCTGTCAACCTGCCTGCCTTTGTGTTTGAAGCACCCGGCAGGGCGCGCTCATGGATTCTTACTTGGACTGATTGGGGCGCGGGCCAAGGCAGTTACGCCAAAAGTCTTTAAGTGTCCACCTGGAATTCCGGACACTTGGCCGAACGCTCGGATAGTTCGATTGCGAGCAAAAGGATAACCTGCATGACGCAAAAATTTCCTGACGTGCGGCACAAGGCAGTCGAGACCGCGGGAGAAAGGAGCAGTTCAGAGGATGAACGAATACTATGCCGTTTCGCCAATGAATATGTGGTCCGGGGAATATGTGCTGATAACTCCCGGCATGAATCCGTCTTAATCTGGATTTTGGTGCAAGTTATAACGCTCTTACGTTTCTTTTTGGCATTTTTGCGAGGTTTTGTCTGGAGCTTTCGCCGAGTCGTCTCTAAACAGGGTCCGCTCCGGTGGCACGATCTGGAACCAGACCGCCAGTTTGCAATGTCAACAGTAGCCAAGAGCGGGAGCATAGCCCCGGCAGCAGTAGCCTGGGGCATTTAGGGAACCCCCGCGCATGAACATTCACCAGAATTTTAGGAGGGTACGATGGCAATGACTACGGACGTCAAACGACTTATTGATTGTTGGCTTCCTTTCGATAGTTCCACCCGCGGGCAGAGTTCCGGCATGGGACGTTTCTCTCTGCTCTGGCTGCTGGCTGTTGTTCTTGCGTGCTGCCCGCTCATGGTGCGCGCGCAAGAACTGACGGCGACTCTTACCGGCGTAGTTACAGACACCACTGGGGCTGTGATTCCCCATGCCACTGTAATGATCGGGCTGAACGGCGTCGCCGGGGCCGATCGCACCGTGCAGACCGACTCCGCCGGCAACTACACCGTTACCAACCTCACGGCTGGAAACTACTCGATCACGGTGACGGCCGAAGGCTTTGAAACTTTCAAGGGCAATAACATTGTCCTCAACGTTGCCGAGAAGCATGCTTTTAACGCACAGTTGAAGGCCGGGTCTACTGCCATAACCGTGGTCGTAGAAGACAACGCGGTTTCGATCGATACCGAGAGCGGTGGCCAGGCGGGCACTATCTCGGGAGTCCAGGTTCGCGAACTTGAAATCTCCAACCGTAACTTTGCCATGCTGGTTACTCTGCAGCCAGGTGTCGTCAATGCCGGCTTGGGCGATGAGGCGAATACCGAGAGCAATACCGGACTTGCCGTAAATGGCGCGCGCCCCACGGCCAATAACTGGACGGTGGACGGCGCCGACATCAATGACTCCGGATCTAACCAGACCATCGTCAACGCTCCTAGCATCGATGCTATCCAGGAATTCACGCTGCAGCGCGGCAGCTATGATGCCGGTTACGGACGCTCGGGCGGCGGCCAGGTTCTGGTGGCCACCAAGAACGGCACTAGCACCTTCCATGGCGATGCTTATGAGTTTGTGCGCAACACGGACTTCAACGCCAACGAATGGTTCAACAAGCAGAGCGGCGCCGATCGCCAAGTTTACCACCGCAACGATTTCGGCTATACGGTAGGCGGCCCCATCTACATCCCCCGCCACTACAACACCAACAAGCAGAAAAGCTTCTTCTTCTGGTCTCAGGAATGGCAGAAACAGGTAACACCGACTTCCGGCGTGCTTCCGGCTGCCAACGATCAGGAAACTCAGGGCATCATCGCCGACACGCTCGATGCAAATGGTGTTTATCACGCGTATGTTCCTTCCGGCCCCAATACCTGTGCCGGGATTACCCACGATCCGGTCGCTCATCAGAGCACCATTCCGACCTCATGCTGGAGCCAGAATTCCTCGGTTTACAACACCAATGTTTTTAGCAAATATGCGACTTCTGCCGGGACCAGCAACTACAGTTACGCTTTTTCCGCGCCCTCGAATTTCCGGCAGGAAATTCTGCGTATCGATCATTACTTCAACGACAAATGGCACTTCTATGCGCGCGGCCTCGAAGAAAAGATGCCCTATACCAACGTACTTGGCCTTTGGGCGGGAACCTATCCCGGCCTGTCGGAAGAGACGGTGGATACCCCCGGCAAGAACGTAGTAGGCAACCTGACTTGGACTATCTCACCGAGGATGGTCAACGAATTCGAGTTCGTCTACTCTCAGGGCACTTACCAGGCAATCCCCCTCGAAGGGGAGTTCTTCAATTCCCCCACGGTGCTCAGTTCGCTGACCAACAACTGGGCCTACAAGGACCCGTACGGCCGTACTCCCTCACTGAGCGTGAACGGCGTTGGCAGTTACCTTCCCGGAAACGCGCCGTATGGAGAGCGCAACCTGGACCGGACCTACTTTGATAACCTCTCGGTCACATTGGGCAAGCATACCCTCCGCGCGGGTTTTCAGTTCCAGCAGATGCTCAAGACGGAAAATGGCGCCGGCGGCAACGCGAGCTTCACATTTAACAACATCGATGTAAACACCAGCGCGCCTTGGAGCTTTGGCGATTTCCTGCTGGGCGATGTCTATAACTACACGCAGTCAAGCAAGGACACCGTTCCCAATCTTCGCTATATCAACAGCGAAGTCTATGTGCAGGACGACTGGAAGATCAATCACAGGCTGACCCTGAACCTGGGTGTCCGCTGGAGCCGCTATCCCTCGCCTTCCGATGCGAACCACACGCTCGTCAACTTCAATCCTGAAGTTTTCATCCAGGCCAACGCGCCGGTCATTACCGCTGCCGGCACCTATGCCAGCGGCAATCCTAGCACCTATGGCAACGGCATCATCGCTCCCAAAGGCGCTACATGCGCAGCGGCCCAGGCCATTGCCCCGCTCACGACGTGCTCTCCCTTCGGAGATACCGTTAATCCAAACTACAACACCAACTTTGCGCCGCGTGTAGGCTTTGCCTACAATCCCGACGGTCGCGGCATCACCTCCATCCGCGGCGGCTTCGGCATCTTCTATGATCGCGTCCTGAACGGTATATGGGAAGACGACGCCTTCTTCGATCAGCCGCTGGTGCAGGTCACGACCATCCGCAACGGCTTATTTGACAACATTAGTGGGACCGGAGCGGTTGTGCCTGCAAAGTCTCCCAACTTAATGATTGTTACCGGAACACCTGCCTTCAAGGTTCCCAACTACGCCAACTACAACCTCAGTGTGCAGCGCCAACTGCTGTCCACGACCACATTCGAAATAGCCTATGTCGGCAACGTCGCTCGCCACATGATCGGCACCATCGACATCAACCAGCCGACCATGGCTGCCAGAGGCGCCAATCCCACAGTCGATGTGAACGCCATTCGTCCCTACTTGGGCTTTGGCCATCTGGAAGCCATTGCACCCCTCTTCACCAGCAACTACAACTCGCTGCAAGCCTCGCTGAATCACAAGGCGCACGGCCTCACTCTGGGCGCGGCCTACACATGGTCTAAGAGTTTGACCACCATGTCCGCCGATCGCGAAAGCGGCGAAACTTCCAACACCTATAACCCCAAAATGGACTACGGTCCGGCAACATCGAATACACCGCAGGTGGCGGAAGTCAGCTACGTCTATGACCTGCCGTTCCTCAGGCAGCAGCATGGGCTGGAAGGGCGCGTTCTGGGCGGCTGGGAATTGTCCGGCATTACTTCCTTTGTCTCCGGCTCTTCGTTCCAGGCAAACCAGACTGGCGATCCGTTCAATGTGAATGGCAACAATGGTGTCGGCTTGGCCCAGCAAAATGGCCCTTGGGCCACGCAGTCCACGCGCCCCAACCTGGTCGCTCCGATTCAGAAGATCAAGACACCGGCTCAGTGGTTCTCGACATCTTCTTTCCAGGAGGCAACCGGAGCTTGGGGAACGGAAAAGAACGGCTCACTGCTCGGCCCAGGCGTGCAGAGATGGGATATCGCTGCAATCAAGAATGTGAAAGTCACCGAGCGTACCAGCTTCCAGTTGCGCGGTGAATTCTTCAATGCCTTCAACCACGAGAACTTTCAGAACGTCGATTCCGTGATCAGCGACACGAGCTTTGGTGCAGTCACATCCGGCCATGCTCCGCGCATCATCCAGGTCGCGGGAAAGTTCATCTTCTAAGAACGCTGTTCTTCGCTTGAACCAGTTTCCGTTTTAGCGAATTGGGAAGACCAGGCCGGGGCGAAAGCTTTGGCCTGGTTTTTGTTCCGGCAGTATTCCGGAACATCGAGGTAAACCGAGGCATCAATCCCGCTGATCTTTACTGGATGGCTTCCTATGCCGGCAATCGAACCGGCTGACTTATTGAGGAGTTTGTTTATGTCAAGGTATGTAAGACCGCACCCGAGCCTGGTTGCGTTGCTGAGTCTGTTCGTCTTCCTCGGATGCGGTTTCCAGTCCTTTGCGCAGCAACAGTATCATGGCAGAGTCTTCGGTGCGTACTTTGAAGAGTGGGGCATCCACTATGCTGGCTACAACATTGCAGATTTGCAGAAGAGTGGCGTTGCCGATCAACTGACCCACCTGATTTACGCCTTCGGCAATGTAACTGCCGGTTCGCCGCCGGTATGCGCGATTGCTGATCCGATGGCTGCCTATCAGGATTCCTCTCTTCCCAGCGTGAGCGGCAAGCCCTATTCTTCGCCGCCCTATGGGAACTTTGGCGCGATTCTGCAACTGAAGCAGCTTCATCCCAGCCTGAAGGTGCTGATTTCACTGGGTGGGCAATTGGGCAATGTTTCCGGATGGGCCACTGCCTCCCGAACTCAGGCCGGTCGCGCGGCGCTCGTTTCCTCGTGTATCGACCTCTTCATCAAGGGCAATATCGCTCCTGGCGTTCAAGCCCACAACCTGTTCGACGGTTTCAATATTGATTGGGAATTTCCGGACGCGGCGGACAAGGAAAATTTCACCGCTCTGTTGAAAGAGTTTCGCACGCAACTGGATGCTCTATCAAAGGCGACACATGACAAATACACTTTGTCCTTCGATTCCCCCGCGTTTCCCAAGAACTACGCCAACATCGATCTGAAGGCCGCTGCCGCGCAAGTGGACTTTCTCACCATCGACGGTTATGACTATGCCGGGCAATCGGACAAGCAGACCAACGAGGCGTCTCCGCTATACGAGGCGAACACCAATCCCTTGCGCAACCAGGCTCTCAGCATTGCCGAGACCGTCAAGGCTTATTTGGATGCGGGTGTGCCACCGGGCAAGTACCTCATGGGATTTCCGCTGTATGCCGTAGGCTGGACGGGCGTTCCCAACGTGAACCATGGCCTCTACCAGAACTCAACGGCCGTTTCTCCGGTTCTCTTGGACGATGGCTCAGGCGTGTGTCCGCATCCCGATAAGGCTGCCCCTTCGCCGGGTTGTGACTCCCTGTTGACCCCTGGAAACCTGACTTACGCGACGATCGAAAATCTGATCGACAAGAACGGCTATACCGCATGGTTCGATGCGGACCGGGATGAAGCGACACTCTACAACCCCGCCACGGGGGCTTTCTATACATACGACGACCCCGCTTCGGTGGCCGCCAAAATGGCCTTCATCCGAAAAAACAAGCTGGGCGGCGCCTACGTGTGGGCGCTAGGTCAGGACGACTCTAACGGGACACTGATAAAAGCCATTTCGACAGAACTTAAGTCCCAATGAGGCGTCTTCGGATACTTGGTGCTGGCCGTAGCCGCGGCTCTGGCGAGTGGCATGAGACTTCCGCGCCTACTTGGGCGGCCAACATCCTTCGCAATGCTGCCACGGCCACCGTCCCATTGGGCCCGCTCCAGCACGGCATACATACTCTGCGGCTCCTTTACCGCGATCCAGCCGTGGTCTTCCAGCATCTCGTCATCACATTTCCAGGCTCCGCACCCGCCTATCCTTTGCCTCCGGAGACGACAAGTACCTTATCGCATGGTTCGGCGATTGCACTCTTTTAGAAGACAACCCTGCACGCTTCACGAACTAACCCGCTCTATCTCACGGTCAGCCCTGGCAAACAGCCCGCATCGCGCTGGGAACCGGCCACTCCCTAATGACTAGGAGATTGTTGAATAGGCACCGTTCTGCGGCGGGGTTGCGAAGATGGAGTTATGAAGTTGTTCGTCCAACAGGCATGTGTGGCAACGAATGTATTCGGAACGGGATGTTCAGCTATGTCTTATTGGAGCAGCGGGCGCCTCAGGATCATCCATTGCGTGCGGTTCGCAAGCTGACAGGTGCGGTGCTACAGACTCTGAGCCCGAAGTTGGATTGCTGTATTCGGTTCCATCCAGTTCGGGATTATGTTGTCCGTCTCCACACCTGCGCGCCTGCAAGAGATGTCCTATACCTCGATGACAGCCTTCGACAGATTTCTCGGTCGGTCCACATCCACTCCACGTTCGAGCGCCATGAAGTAGCTGAATAGCTGTAGCGGAATTACTTCCTGGATGGGCAGCAGGTGCTCGCTGGCGGGTTCCACATACACGCAGTCCGTGACGAGCCGGGCCACTTCGCTGTCGCCGCTGTTGGCCACCGCCAACACACGCGCGCCCTGCTCTTTCATATCCTCCAGCAATTGCAGCGTTCGTTCGTAGCGCGCTACGGAGTCGTCGAGAGCGCGATCCACGGTCGCCAGCACCACCAGCGGCACCTGTTCGCTGACCAGCGCGTTCGGGCCGTGCTTCAGTTCGCCTGCCGGGTAGCCCTCCGCATGCACATACGAAGATTCCTTCATCTTCAGTGCGCCTTCGCGCGCTATGGCGTAATGGATGCCGCGGCCCAGGTAGAGGAAGGTGCTGGCATTGCGATACTTGGCGGCCAGCGCGGCTGTGCGCGTTCCCCATCCGTCCAGTTGGCCTGCGATCTGTGCGGGCAGCGCGCGCAACTCAGCGATTTTTTCATCCCGCTGCACGGCGTCGAGCGTTCCCAGCCGGTCCGCTTCGTAAAGAGCCAGCAGATAGAGCGCAGTCAATTGGCAGGTAAAGCTTTTGGTGGCCGGAATAGCCGATTCGCGTCCGGCGCCCAGGGGCATGGCGGCTCCGGCTTCGCGCAGCATCGTGCTGCCGTTCACGTTGGCAATGGCCAGAGTCTGCTGCCCGCCGGCTCGCGCACAGCGCAGTGCCGCCAGGGTATCGCTGGTTTCACCCGACTGCGAAATCACGAGGAGCGAAGGATGGCGCGGATTGGCCGTGCGGCGGCAACTGTACTCGCTCGCATATTCCACGTCGACCGATAGGCCGCACAGGTCCTCGAAAAGGATTTCGGCGGCCAGGCCCGCGTGGCGGCTGGAGCCGCTCGCCGCAATCAGCACCTCGCCGCGCGGATTGAGCCAGCCCGCCAGCGGAGCAAACGCCTTGGCGTTGAAGCCTCGACCATCGAGATAGAGATTGATCGTGCGCTCGATCGCGGCGGGCTGCTCATAGATCTCGCGCAACATGGCATGGGGGAAATCTCTCATAGGCCCTCCGGTCGTTGAATAGGATGAAAAAACAGATGTATTGATCATTATATCTTAAAATAATCACATTATTGATCGATAGATCCCCATAAATGAGAGGTCGGGTCGATTTCGCATTCTTAATGCCCGGTGCACGCCGCCAGGGCGGCGACCTGCGGGCTTTCCGGCTCTTTCCTCGCTGCGATACCGGCCGTAAATCCTTCCCCATCAGGTTAGAATCGTTGCACAATGTCCTCGCTGTTTAATGGCCGTTCCGAAAAGATTATGAAGTATTTGTTGCGGTCAGGCACGGCCACAATCGATGAAATCCTTGCGGTCGTGGGCTCCTCGGCCCCAAGCATTCGCCGCGACCTGATCCGGTTGGAGAGCCGCGGGCTGATTCGCCGCACGCATGGCGGGGCGACCCTGGTCGAGCCGCTCCTTTACGAGCCGTTTCGCTACGACCGCTCTTTTCAGGCGCGCGAGCAGCGCTTTGAGGCGGAAAAGCGGCGCATCGGCCTGGCCGCTGCGGAACTGGTGCAGTCGGGAGAGACGATTGGGCTGACCGCCGGCACCACCACCACGCATGTGGGCCGCAGCCTGCGCCATCGCGAAAACGTACAGGTTTTCTCCAATGCCATCAATATTGCGATGGAACTGTGCAACCAGCCCGGTATTCGCACTTATCTGACCGGTGGCGTCGTTCCCTGGGCCTGGTCGTTTTCGCTTACCGGTGCCGCGGCGCTCAATTTTCTCGACGACGTATATCTCGACCGGGTTTTTCTCAGCGTGACAGGCATCGACGCGGAGCGCGGTGCCACCACCATCGAGGCCGAGGAAGCACTGGTTTTCCGCAAAATGCTCAAGCAGTCGAAACAAGTCGTGGTGGTGGCCGACTCCAGCAAACTGGGCCAGGTGAGCCCGGCCTTCATCTGCAAACTGACTGAGATCCATCTGCTCATCACCGATTCCGGCGCCTCCGAGCAGGCGGTGGCGCCGTTTGTCGATGCCGGAGTCAAAGTGAGCCGGGTGT
>JAATFE010000102.1 GCA_015655365.1 Terriglobales bacterium | reverse complement strand
GTGGTGGAGCGCACCGCCAAGCCGGCCATCGTGATCAGCGTGGAGGACGGCGTGGCCAGCGGTTCCGGCCGCTCGGTGGATGGGTTTCACTTGCTTGACGCCATCGAAAGCTGCGCCGATCTGTTTAGCCGTTTTGGCGGACACGCCTTTGCGGTGGGGTTTTCCCTGCCCGCCGATTCTCTGCCCGAACTGAAACGCCGCCTGCGTCTCTATGCCGAGGAACACCTGGCCGCACGCGAGCCGGAGCGGCAGCTGCACATTCACGCCGAGCTGCCCCTGGATCGAATTACGCCGGTGCTGGCCGGGTGGCTGCGCAAACTCGAGCCGCTGGGCCACGGCAATGCCGAGCCCATGTTTGTGGCCCGTGGGACGCGCCTGGTTTCCGCGCCGCGCCTCATGAAAGAACGGCATATCCGGCTGGAACTGGCCCAGCAGCCAGCGCCCGGCCAGCCTGCCGCGGCGGCTGGATCGAGCGGCGCCATTCGCGGCGTGGGCTGGGATCTGGCCGCGCGCGCCACCGCTCTCGGTCTGGCGAAAGGCTCGCTCGTCGACATCGCCTACCGCATCCGCGAAAACGACCATCCGGAATTCGGCGGCCTGGAAGTGGAGATCGCCGGCATCGAGCCAGCCAGCCTATAGCGCAAAGAGGCCCACGGCTGACCGTGGGCCTTCTTGCTGTTTGATTGCGGTTTTCCCTTTACCGGGGGTTCTTTTCCCTCGACTCGCCCCTGGGTGCCGCGTGCTGCGGCTGGGCTGCATGTTGAGCTGGCGGAGCAGAGCGCTGCGGCTGAGCCTGTGGCGCGGGGCGAGATTGTGGCTGTGCCTGGGGCGCAGTCCGGGGCTGCATCTGGGGCGTAGTCCGAGGCTGAGCCTGAGGCATTGACCGTTGCTGCGGCTGGGCCTGTGGCGTAGGCCGCGCCTGTTGCATCGGCCGAGACTGTTGCTGAGGCTGCGCCTGACGCATCCCAGGCGCCGCATGCACATTGTTGTTTGTCAGCGGCCTTTGCACTGCCAATGTCTGCGGGTGGCCGCCGTTGGCCTTGAAATAGGAGCCATGATCGCTGCGGGCCGCGGACTCGTGCTGCTGCTGGAAGTCCGTCCGCGCAACGTGCCGGTCGTGCTCGGCCGCCATCTCTTCAGGCCGTGGGTCGTGGCGGATGCCGCCGGGGCCGCCGCTAAATGCCACACGCCTGTCATTGGCAATTGTGTATCTGTTGACGATGTCGCGGTCATGATAAACGGAGTGAACGAATCTCTCGTTCACATGCACGACCTCGGTGTTATAGGCGAAATGGTGGTCGCGCCACATGCCGCCCACAAAGCCGATGCCCATGTAACCGAAGCCATAATTCACGCCACCGTAGTAGCCCACGCGGTTACCCCAGTAGCCGTCATGGAAGACATACATGCCGTTGGCCCAGCCCCAGTAAGCAGGCGTCCACAGCGCGCCCTCGTAAGGAGCCGGCACCCATGCGCCGGGGACCCAGTAGTAACCGTCTGCACCGTAGGCCCAATAGCCGGGCGTCCACATCAGGCCTTCTTCAGGGCATGGGGGCTGCTCGTAGACGGGCAGCACGGGCGGCGCAATCCCGACACTGATGAACACTCCGGCGAACGAAGACGCCGGGACGATGGAGAGAAGCAGCGCCAGCAGAAACCAGCGTGCGGAGCGGAACAATTGCATAGGAGAACCTCCTGATTTTTTCGTATCTTCGCGGGCTGAGCCGTTGGAACGCTACCAGCCTACGCTCTTTGGAACCCCACCTGCCAACAGAAGTTGCACGGCGAATGAGAAACTCCAAAATCCGACGAAAGCGTTTAAACCGATGGACCTGCAAGAAAAAAGGGGACATCCGCACCAGCGGACGCCCCCATCCCTCAATCGATAACAGCTTTTCCAATCATCTTCGAGAATCTCTCTTTCGGTCTGCTCTGAATTGCACGATTGGAAAGATCTTTTCCTCGATTATGCGTTAGTAGCGGAGACTGAGGCCCAGGCCGAGCACCTTGCGCGCTTCCAGGTTTACCGGCACCAGGATAACGGGCGGATAGGGCGCGGGCAATCCGGTCGCGACCGCCGTGGCGCCGATTTGGCCAGCTACCTGGCCCACGCCGATGTCGAAAGAGAAGTGCGGATTGTCCTTCTGCGTCACGCGCACCGCATAGTCCATGGTGGTGGGCAGATGAGCCTTGCCGCCTACCAGGATTGCGCCCAGGTTCTTCGCCGTTGGCGGCTCCTGGGTAAATCCGGCCGCGGGCACAATGGCCGTGTGGAAGGGACCGGGCAGCGGGATGCCCAGGCCGCCGAAGACCCGGCCGCCAAAGCGCGTGGCACGGCCGCCGATGCCGAAGATCGAGGCGTTGGTGGCCTTCCAACCCAGGTTCAAAAGCAGGGGCACGGGGGGCTTCAGCCAGGTTTTGGTGGCGGCCACATAGACGTCGCCGTTGGTGTAGGACTTGAGCTTCCCGGTGAATTCCTGGTCCAGCGCGCCGCTCACAAAGCGGTCGTTGGTGCGGACCACGCCGCCCACCGCGATGCCCGGCATGAACCGGCCGAACTCGCCATCCTTGACCGCCACCACCTTGCCGTTGAAGATGTTCATTCCCGAGTAATGCCATAGGCCACTGAAGGCCGGGCTGTTGCCCTCGGTGTGAACGCTGCGCGTGTAACCAGCCTCGGCGCGGTTGGCAAACCCTTCCTCGATGCTGAACGTGTGCAAGTTGCCGATGACTTTCGAAGCATTTACAAGGTGGTATCCCACGGCGGGGCGGGAGAAGATGTGATCCTTTGCCGTGTAGACGGCGTAGGCGGTGGGCGTGATGAAACCGCCGGTCTGTCCTTCCAGGGTCAGAATCTGCGCGTCGAGCCGGCCTGCAAGCAGCATCGCAACCGCGAGAAAGCCGCAGAAAAGTGTTTTGGTCGTTCGCAATCTCAAGTTCTTTTCAACTCCTGCGGAGCGCGGTCGCCTGCGTCCTGTAACGTCCGGAATGTGCTTCTTTTACCACAACCTTAACAGCCTCGTCTTCGTGATTGTTGCGGTGGTAGACTCACCCCATGCAGCGCGGTTTCTTTATCACTCTCGAAGGCTTGGACGGATCCGGCAAAACCACGCAAATCAAGCGCTTGGCGGCATGGATGGAAAAGCGCCACTTGCCGCCAACGGTCACTCGCCAGCCGGGCGGAACCACCACCGGCGACCGCATCCGGCCGCTGCTGCTCGACTCCCGTTCGACGGGCCTCGCGCCCATGACGGAGATGGCGCTGATGTTTGCCGATCGGGCGCAAACCATCGCCGAAGTCATCCAGCCCGCTCTCGATGCCGGCAAGATCGTTCTCTGCGACCGTTTCACGGATTCGACCGAAGCCTACCAGGGCGGCGGCCGGGAACTGGGGTCCGAAATTGTGCTGGAATTGCACCGGCTGATTTGCGGCAACCTGACGCCGGACCTGACCTTGCTGCTGCTGCCCTCGCTGGAATCCAGCCTGGACCGGGCCCGCCGCCGCAACGAACGCCACAACGAGCAGACCGGCCAGGACGAAGGCCGCTTCGAGCAGGAACAGGACGCCTTCTATCGGCGGGTGTGGGAAAAGTATCGCGAGATTGCCAGGCGCGAACCGGACCGGGTGATTCTAATCGGCGGCAACCTGGGCATCGACGAAGTCCACGAGCAAATTGTGGAAGCCGTCGCCGAGGTGCTGCTGACGGCCCGCAAGAATGGCTAACTCTTAGAACCTGTCCAGAAACTCTGAAAAGACGTCGGAGATGGGATAAAAGAACATCCCTCAGGGGCTAAAGCCCGACTCATTCTGCTGGGTTTATGTACGGGCTGAAGCCCGTACCCTTCACTAAAATCCAAGTTTTTGGACAGATTCT
>JAATFE010000423.1 GCA_015655365.1 Terriglobales bacterium | reverse complement strand
TGGGTATATGTGGCCGGGTTCGAGCGCGGCGTGCGGCCGATGGGCGACTGGTCGATGCGCACGACCTTGTCGAGTTGTTCCGCTCCCGTCAGCCCGTCGTGCACGCCGGGTTCCTCGCGTGAGCCGTAGATGGTCTTGGCCAGCGAACGATAAAGAATGTCGTTGATGAGGGTGCTTTTGCCGCTGCCGCTGACGCCGGTCACCACCGTCATCACACCCAGCGGAATGCGGATGGTGACGTCTTGCAAATTGTGCTCGCGTGCACCGGTCACGGTGAGCCATTTGCCGGTAAGGGGGCGCGGCTTGTCGCGCTGCAACATGGTGTTGGCGCCGGAAAGATAGCGTCCGGTCAGCGATTCGGGGCAAACCATGATCTCGGCCGGCGTGCCTTCGGCAACCACATAACCGCCCAGCCTTCCGGCGCCAGGCCCAAGGTCCAGCACGTAGTCGGCGTGGCGGATGGTGTCTTCGTCGTGCTCTACCACCAGCACGGTGTTGCCCAGGTCGCGCAGCCGTTCCAGGGCCTGGATCAGCCGCATGTTGTCGCGCTGGTGCAGGCCGATGGAGGGCTCGTCCAGAACGTAAAGCACCCCGCGCAGCCGCGAGCCGATCTGCGTGGCCAGCCGGATGCGCTGCCCCTCGCCGCCGGAAAGCGTGGCCGCGTTGCGGTCCAGGGCCAGGTATTTGAGGCCCACGGCGCAGAGAAACTCCAGCCGCTCCACGACTTCGTGGCGGATGCGCTCGGCCACCAGCGCCTCGCGCGCCGTGAAGCTGAAGTTGATGGCGGCGGAAAGAGCGCGGTTCAGCGGCAGAGCCGTGAAGTCGGCGATGGAGAGGCCGCCGATTTTGACGGCCAGCGACTCCGGGCGCAGCCGCTTGCCGCGGCAAATCGGGCAAGGCGTCGCGGACATGTAGCTCATCATGTACTCGCGATAAGTGTCGCTGCGCGCCTCGTCGATGGTGTCGCGCAGGTAGGCCAGGACGCCGTGGAAGCCGGTGCGCGGAGCCTCGTTTTTGGGCGGTCCGTAGACCAGGATGTGCTGCTGGCGCGCGGGCAGGTCCTCGAAAGGGAGCTTGAGGTTGATGTCGTAGCGGTCCGCGGCCAGGTGGACCAGCTTGAGCAGGTATTGCGAAGAGGAGCCCGGTCCCAGGCCGCCGTCGAGCAGCGGTTTGGACCAGTCGGTAATCACCTTGGCGGGGTCCAGATCGTAAAGCGAGCCCAGCCCGTGGCATTCCGGGCAGGCACCGAAGGCGGAGTTGAAGCTGAAGCTGCGCGGCTCGAGCTTGGGCACGTCCAGGCCGCAGTCCGGGCAGGCCATCGAGGACGAGAACAACTGCTCTTCGCCCCCGGTCACAGACACCAGCGCCAGCCCATTGGCCAGTTGCAGCGCCTTGGCGATGGCGTTGTCCAGGCGTTTCTCCACTGAGGGCTTGCCGGCTGGCAAGGGCGGCGCATCGGCCGCGGGCATCTTCAGCAGGATGCGGTCGATGACGGCTTCAATGTTGTGGTTCTTGCGCCGGTCCAGCACTACCGGCTCGGAAAGATCGCACATCTCGCCGTCCACGCGGGCGCGGAAGCCTTGCTGGTCGAGTTGATCGAACAGGTCTTTGAACTCGCCCTTGCGCCCGCGGACAATGGGCGCCATCACCGTGACCCGTTCGCCCATGCCGAGTTGCAGAACGCGCTGCACCATTTGCTCCGCGGTCTGGCGGGCGATGGGCCGTCCGCAGTTGGGGCAATGGGGTGTGCCCACCGAGGCGTAGAGCAGGCGCAGGTAGTCGTAAATCTCGGTGATCGTGCCCACCGTCGAGCGCGGGCTGCGGCTGGTGGTCTTCTGCTCGATGGAGATGGCCGGGCTCAGTCCCTCAATCGAGTCCACGTCGGGCCGCTCGATCTGGTCGAGAAACTGGCGCGCATAGGCGGACAGCGTCTCGACATAGCGGCGCTGGCCCTCGGCATAGATGGTGTCGAAGGCCAACGAGCTTTTACCGGACCCGGAGAGGCCAGTGACTACCGTGAGCGTATTGCGGGGGATGCGCACGCTGATGTCGCGCAAATTGTGCTGGCGCGCCCCGCGCACCGTGATGTGAGTGATTGGCATGAGGCAATGGGTGAAGGGTAGGTCTCGGAGGGACACACTCGGGCCTTTCCCGAAATGTACCGCCCTGGAGGTATTCTATTGGTCAATAGAAAAGAGGGTCAACGCGACCCGCACTTCTGCGAAGATTGTGTATGCGATTCCGGGGCTGTTTCGGGGAGTTTCCCAACGGCTGCAGCGCAGATGTAGTAGACTCCCGGTTAGTCGAACAAGGCGGAACAATGACGGATTTGTTGAATTTGGCGATGTTGATATGCGCCTGTGTTGGCTCGATGGCGTTCGGTGTCCTGGCAGCCTATGGCATTCTTCGAACCGGCTTTGCGTTGATGCGGCCCCAACCGCGTCCCATCGCCGTGAAGCCCAGCCCGCAAGTGGCGCGGGTGCTGTAAAAGCAGAGATCAGAGATCAAGCGTCAGAGATCGGTTTGCCGGTGCCACTGCACGGGGCAAACAAATTTGGCTCAGGAATCGATCGCTGCCAAGCTCGGGTATGCCTGAATCCTCGACGGTGCTTGCGAAATACCTTGAATGAAGAAAAACTGATCTCTGATCTCTGATCCCTCACTTTTGTGGATTGTTGCGCGGTTGCACTTGCACCGGCGGCATCGGCGGCGAATTGCGCGGCGAGTTTCCGGGCACAAAGCCGGGCTGGACGGGTGGGGGAGTAGGCGCCTGTTGCGGCTCGTCCGCGTCGTTGTCGGCTGCATTGTCCTCGTCGCCTTCAACTGCGGTTTTGGCGGCTGGTGCTTGCGCCCCGGCGCTGTTGCGGGAACCGAGCACGATCTGTCTTGGCGCTCCCTGACCCTGGTCCCCGATCATGATGATGTTGTAGGCAGACCCTTGCAGCAGCCTGGAGAGCACATCGCGCACCTGGCCGGGTCCATAGGCGCCAAAGACCCTCTCGTCCGCGCCCAATCCTTCCACCTTTGCGCCGGTCGCCGTGGAAACATCTCTCAGAATCTGTTGCAGGCTGGAGTTGGCGGCGTCGATGCGCAGGCCATGGCTATCCCAGGTCACGGAGGCTTGCGTGGCGTGCTCGTTGGCAGGCCAGTGAGGCGCTTCGGGTTCTGCCGGGGAGGGAGTCGCTTGCGCCGCCGGGGCTGCGGGATGGGCCGCATTGGGCTTCTTGTGGTGGTGAATCGTCTTGTGTCCCGGGATGGGGGCAGGCTGAGTTGCGGGAGCTTGTGCCAGCAACTGCGCACCTGTCATGGCCGCCATCAGCAGCACCAACGCCGACATGGCTCGCGCGGAAGAGTGCTCGAGCGAAACCGGCGATGCAAACGGGATGGACATGCGCATGGAATTCGGCTCCCCGGGAACCTGCGCTTTGGCGCTGTGCGGCTCTCCGGATGCGGCAATTTCGATGCCGCTCTGTGTGTACTAGACTAACAGTGGCCTGCGGACGCTCGAAAAGAGTTTCCCTGGGCAGAGAGGGAATGCCGAAAATGGGCCTTCGCTGGACGAGTTGGGCTGCCGCGGTTTTGCTGGTTGTTCCCATGGCGGGATACGCCGCAAGTTGCACTACGCAAGCGGCTTTGTTGCCGCAGGATCGTGTCGCTTTGGCGGCTGCCTCGGAGCGCCTGTCGGGGGCTGTTTTCGAGCAGGATTTGACCGCGCTTCAAGCGGCCCTGCTGCTATCCGAGGCCAGGGAGTGGGACGGGATCCGCGAAGCTGCCGAACAGGCCGCGCCGCTGGTGAAAGGCGGACAGGTCCAACTGCGGAGCATTTATCTACTGGATGCAACCAGCCAGACGGCATCCGGCGACACGCAATTCTTCTGCTCCAACCAAACCGGTTCGCTGACCGTGACCATTACCATGCATGCTTTGCCGCCGGGCCGTTACGCCGTGGTGCTGGCGGATGCCGCGGGTGCTCCTCTGGGCGGGCAATTGGGACTCATCCTGGCGTGGGATAGCTCCACTTCGGCATGGAGACTGGCCGGCCTCACGGTGCGGCCGGGCATTCTGGACGGCCATGACGGCGTCTGGTATTGGACGCGTGCCCGCGAAGTGGCCAAGGAACTGCCGTGGAGCGCATGGTACTGCTACGAGGCCGCGCGCGCCCTGTTGGTGCCGGTGGATTTCATCTCCTCGCCGAACCTCGAAAAGCTCGGCCAGGAACAGGCGCTGTTGAAGAACTCGCCGCAGGAAGCCTTCCCCTATTCGCTTCCGGATGGCCCGCGCACCTGGAAGATCGACGACCTTCGCCTGGATGCTTCCTTGCACTTTGCCGATCTTGGCGTGGTGTATGAGTCGACGGGAGTTACCGATCCTGCCGCATTGCGCACCGAGGCGGTGGCCGTGCTGAGCGCGCTTCTCAAGGCGCAACCGGGGTTCCGCGAGAACTTCCACGGCCTCTGGGCCTACGCCGTCAAAGACGGCAAGCGCACCCCGGTTATCGAGTTGCCCATGGCGCAAATTCCTTGAAAGCAGGGAATAGGGAGTAGGGAACAGAAGGTCGGCGGCTGGTGCTGGCCGGTTGGCCCGGCTTGCGCCGGGGTTCTAAAATCATTCAAGACTGATCGAAACACAAGGGAGGAATCACCATTGGCAGACCTTATCGATCTGCGTTCCGATACTGTGACGCGCCCCACGGCGGAGATGCGCGCGGCCATGGCCGCGGCCGAGGTGGGCGACGACGTCTACGGCGAAGATCCCACGGTTAACCTGCTGGAAAAGCGTGCGGCCGAGGTCTTTGGCCGCGAAGCGGCTATGTTTGTGCCGACCGGAACCATGGGCAACCAGATCGCCATCCGTCTGCACACGCAGCCGGGCCAGGAGGTTCTCTGCGAGTCGCGATCCCACATCCTGGACTGGGAAATGGCGACAGCCGCGGTTTTTTCCGGCTGCCTGATCCGCGTCGTTCCCGCGGAAGGCGGCATTCTGACCTGGAAGCACATTGAGCCGGCTCTCCGCGAGGGGGGCTCGTTTCACGCCCCTACCGGCCTCATCGAGATTGAAAACACGGCCAACATGGCTGGCGGCGTGGTTACGCCGCTGCCGGTGCTGGAAGAGATCTGGGCCAACGCAAAAGAGCGCAAGCTCGCGGTTCACCTGGACGGCGCGCGCATCTTCAACGCCTCCACGGCGCTGGGCGTCGACGTGAAGACCCTGACCCGCGGCTTCGATACGGTCATGTTCTGCCTCTCCAAGGGATTGGGCGCGCCGGTGGGTTCCATGCTGACCGGCTCGGCCGAGCTGATTGCCCGGGCGCGGATCTTCCGCAAAGCCCTGGGTGGCGGCATGAGGCAGGCAGGTGTGCTGGCCGCGGCCGGGCTGATTGCGCTGGAGCAGATGCCGGCCCGTCTGCACGAGGACCACGCCAATGCGCGTCTGTTGGCCGAGGCGCTTTATCACATGGATGGAGTTTCCATCGACCTGGATTCGGTCGTGACCAACATCGTGATCTTCCGCCTGACGGGGCAGTTGAGTGCGGCGAATCTTGTGGCTCAGCTCAAGGCGCGCGGCGTTCTGGCCAGTGCTCTCGGGCCGGATACTGTCCGCCTGGTGACCCACTACGACGTGGACCGTGCGGCTTGCGTGCGGGCAGCCGAAGTGTTGACCGAAGAGACCGAAGCGGCCAGGGTGGCGTAACCGCAGCCTCAGCCGATCAACAGAAAC
>JAATFE010000270.1 GCA_015655365.1 Terriglobales bacterium | reverse complement strand
GACCAGGAACGAGGCCGTTTTGGCGCTGTCCACGCCCTGGGTCTTGAAGTAGTTGACCGCAATCGAGGCCAGGCCCACTTCCACGCCCACATAAACAAAGATGCCCACCGCGCCCAGCACCGTGTGCCGGTATTGCCAGATGCTGCGACTGAGGATGGGTTCGCCTTCCTTGGCCGGGCGAAAGGCCTGCGTCGCAATCGACGGCAGATGCATAAAGGCCACGGCAACGCCCAGCAGCAGCAGGCCGCCGGCAATCAGGATGTAGGGCATCCGCACCGTGTCGGCCACACTCGCCTTGCTGGCCAGCTTGGCGGGATCAGTGAGGATATAGGCTCCGGCCACCAGCGGTGCAATGGTGCCGCCGATGGAGTTGAACGCCTGCGCCAGGGTCAACCGGATCGGCGCGCTATGCTCCGGTCCCAAAATCGATACATACGGATTGGCGGAGGTCTGCAAGGCGGTAACGCCCGCGCCCACCACGAACACCGCCGTCAAAAACAGCGGAAAGCTGACCATCTTGGCTGCGGGAACGAACATCAGGCAGCCCACCACCTGGATGAACAGCGAGACCACCATGGTCTTTTTGTACCCGATGGACTCGATCAGCTTCGAAGTTGGCGAAGCAAAGACAAAATAGGCCAGGAAGAACGCCGACTCGGCCAGCATGGCCCATGCATAGGGAAGGTCGAAAATCGACCGCAGGTGGGGCACCAGGGCCATGTTCAGGTTGGTGATAAACCCGAAGATGAAAAACAGGACCGTGACCGTAATGAACGGCCCGACGTAGCTCGAAGTGTTCGAAGCTGCCGGTGGTGTGGATCGGCTTGCCATAAGGGTTGTTCCCCGCTTCCTCAAAAAGAATGGCCCGGTAAGGGCTTGTTGATGCGTCCTGGGTACAGGACGTTTGCTCGCAGACAAACGGTTTGTCTGCGTTTGCGGGATTCGCTTCTCCAGAATCCCGGCTTTAGCTGCACTCAACACTATACGGAAGACCCCGCCCTGGGGAAGTGATCTGAGAAACAGTTACTCGTTCGCGTTTTCTCGGCACGCCGCTTGCCGCGGCCGACCCAACCCCACAAAGGCTGCGTTATCGGGCAAGGATGCCGTATCCTCATGACAAAGCAAGGAGACAAGATTGGCCAATGGAACGTTGAACAGCGCCAAGCTGAAGAGGGTTTTGGCGGCTTTGGAGGGCAACTGGCAAGCCGAGATGGAGGGTTACCACACCTACCAGACTCTGGCCGACCGCGATACCGACCCGGTCCGGTCTCAGGTTTTGCGTCATCTGGCCGGCGCAGAGTGGGAGCACGCCGCCCTTTGGCAAGGCCGCATCCTTGAGCTGGGCGGGTCCGCCCCCGTCTACACGGGCAACCCCGGCGGCGAAGCCAATTCCCTGGCCAACCGCGCCGGTGGCGTCCGCATGGCCCTGCGCCGCCTCGAAATCGATGAAAGCCGCCACATCGCCAACTATGGCACGCAACTGAAGGCGCTGGGCGACGAGGGTTCTATCGCCATCCTCGAGCACGTCATCGAGGACGAAAAGGACCACCATCGCGAACTGGGATCGCTCTTGCGCGGCCACTACAGCGCTGCCGCAGGCTCTCCCGGCGTCGATCCCAAAGCCGTTTTGGATGAACTGCTGGCCAAGCGCAGCCAGGGCCGCAAGCAGCCCGGCAGTTGGATCGGCGATGCCGTCTATGGCGTCAACGACGGCCTCGGCGCCATCTTCGGCATCGTCTCCGGCGTTTCCGGTGCAACCTCGGGCGAAAGCAAATACGTGCTCCTGGCCGGCCTCTCCGGCCTGATCGCCTCCGCCCTCTCCATGGGTTCCGGCGCTTATCTGGCAGCCAAAAGCCAGCGCGAAATCTACCACGCCGAGCTGGCCCGCGAGCGCGAGGCCATTGAGATGAACGGCCCCGAAGCGCGCGAGTTGCTTTCCCTTTACTACCAGGTCAAAGGCCTGCCCGAGCAGGATGCCGACCGCGTAGTGGACCACATTGCCAAAGATCCCGACCAGATGCTCCGCGTGCTGGCCGGCGAGCGGCTGGGCACCTCCGAGGAGGCGCTGGCCAACCCCATCGTCTCGGCCAGTTCCGGCGCGCTCTCCACCGCCGTCGGCGCGGCCATCCCCATCCTGCCCTTCTTCTTTATGCACGGCATCGAGGCGGTCATCGCCGCCGCCGTCATCTCTCTGGCCGCCCACTTCGCCGTCGGCGCAGCCAAGAGCCTCATCACCGTCCGTTCCTGGTGGTCTTCCGGCTTCGAGATGACTGTCGTCGGCGCCCTCGAAGGCGCAGTCACCTACGGCATCGGCGTCCTGCTTGGCGCAGGCGGCATGTAAACCGCACGACAGCCGGGTGCCCCACCTTCGCCGATTCGCGTATTTTGCGAATCGGTTAAGGTGGGATATTAATATCGAAAGTCTTTTAGCTTTCTAGAGCCTTAGCCAAACCGTCCTCCAAGCCTGGGTGCCCTCTGGGCACGACGTTTTTGTCGTTGTCGCAAGGGTGGGAAACCACAGAATCCTACCGGCACGCTGACTT
>JAATFE010000242.1 GCA_015655365.1 Terriglobales bacterium | reverse complement strand
GAACCGGCAAACTCCCCGTCCAGCATCGCGATAAATGCCTTCAGCGCCGGCGCTTTGCGCGTCGCAAACCCGGATGGGCGAACCAGGGCTTGTAACTCGTCGAGCGCCAGCGAGCGCAGACCCTCCGGGGTGAGCGCTCCGGCTTCGCGCAGGTTGCCGAGAGAACGCTCCACGGCCTTCCAGGCAGTGTTTTGAGTGAGATAGGCCCCCAGAATCACTTCAAAGGGAGCTTGTGCCGGCCACCAATGCTGGGGGCCATAGGCTGCGGCCAATTGGTCGTGCATCTTACGCAGTCGTTCCGCGGGGATGGGGTGGGTTTTCACGGCATTGTTTCCGGGGATTGCAACTGAATTTTCCACTCCAGCACGCGGGCGCGGGCGGCGGCTGCCTCAGCCTCCGGCACGTGGCCCGCATATTGCAGAGAGATGGAGAGTGCAGTGTGCGCCAGCGGATCGCCGGGGGTGAGGGCAATCAAGGCTAGGGCCGCGGCGACGGATGCTTCAAGTCGCCCCGCGTCGCGCAGGGCGCGCACCAAGCCGTGGTGGGCCTCAACGTGGGCCGCATCGGCCGCGATAGCGGCGCGAAATGCCTGTGCGGCTTCGGCGGACAAGCCTGCCGACAGCAGGTCAAGGCCGCGCTGAGAGAGCGAATCGGCAGTCGGGTCGGGGTTTGCGGTCACGGCTCTCTTGAGAATAAAGGATCGGCGCCAGGTGTCTCTGTTTTCCCGCCGAATGGGTATCTTTTCCTTGTGGTATATTTTGCCTCAACAAGTCTGCGGGTAAGGCCGTTAGTAAAAGAGAATGACCGCTTCAATACTCGAAGCCACTTTGCGCATGGCCCTGACGGATAGACTGCCGGTCCTGGTGGTCAGCGACTCCTTCGAGGCTCTGCTCGGCTTCAGCGCGGAAGAACTTCTCTCTTCGAGAGTGAGTCTGAAAGACCGTTTTCACGCCGCCGACGCCGATATTGCCGATCTCCTGTTTTCTCCCGATCTCCAGCCTGAATCTATTCCGTTCAATATCCGCCTGCTACATGCGGATGGGCGGTTCCGGTGTATCAGGGGACTTGGTTGGAAAAAAGCTGGCCTTGCTGGCGAAGTGATCCTGGAACTCCTTTTACAGGATGCCAAAAGTCTCAGCCAGGCTCCGAGCAACGAAGCTATGATGGCCAACTTCAAGGCCATGATGGGAAATACCGACGATTGCGTCTACTTCAAGGATCGTAACCACGTTTTCATCGGCGCCAGCCAGAGCGTCCGGCTCCCCGGCGAAAGCGCCGCGCTTCCAGTCGAGGTCCTTGGCAAAACCGACTACGATCTATTGCCCGCCAAATATGCGGATGCCTACTACCGGCTGGAAAAACAGGCCTTTGCACAAAACCTCATGGCCCGGGAGATCCAGGAATTTCCTAAAGAGGACGGCAGCAAAGGCTGGATCGACCATCGTAAATACCCCATCCGCAACGAAAGTGGAGAGATCGTCGGCCTGTTCGGCATTGCGCGCGACATCACGGAGCAGATGAAGGCCGACGAAACCCTCCACGAGAGAGAGGAATCGTTAAGAGAATCGCAGAGTATTGCCGGTCTGGGCAGCTATCTTCTGAATATTTGCACTGGGGTGTGGACCAGTTCGGATGTCATGAATTCGGTGCTCGGTATCGACGAAGAATATATCCGTACGGTGGGAGGCTGGCTAGCCTTGGTCCATCCAGACGATCGCCCCATGATGACTGCCCATTTCCAGGATGAAGTTCTAGGCCAGGGCAAGCAATTCGACAAGGAATACCGTATCGTCCGGCTCGCGGACCAGGCGGTGCGCTGGGTCCATGGGCTGGGCAGGCTGGAGTGCGACATCCAGGGCAATCCGCTGAGGATGCGGGGCACCATTCAGGACATCACCGAGCACAAACTGGCTGAAGAGGCCTTGGTCAGAAGCGCGGAGCGGCTGGCACGGGCGCAACGAGTAACCAAAATGGGGCTTCTGGATTGGGATCTGGAGACCAACGAGGTTTTGCTATCCGATGAAGCCTGCCACCTCTTTGGTATCGCTGCCACGGAATACAAGTGGACCCCCAAACAGGTCGCCGGAATCGTCCATCCGGACGACTTGGCAATCGTGAAACGGAACTTCGAGCTGGTGTTTCAGGGCAAGAAGACATTCGACCTTGAACATCGCATCGTGCGCCGCGATGGCGCTGTTCTGTGGACGCATTCTCAAGCGGAAATGTTTTATGGGCCTGACGGCAAGCCGAAAACCTTCCTCGGCACAATGCTCGATATTACCGAGCACAAGCGGGCGGATGCCGCACTGCGGGAGAGCAAGGAATTACTTCAACTCTTCATTGACCACGCGCCTGCCGCCTTGGCCATGATGGACACGGAAATGCGTTTTGTGGCCGTCAATCGCCGTTGGCAGGAGGCAAATTTTCTTGCCGGTAAAGAGGTAATCGGGCGCACTTATCTCGAGATGCTTCCATATATTCCGGAAATCTGGAAAGACGCGCTCAGTCGAGCCCTGGCAGGCGAAACCGTACACGTCGAAGAAGGCTGCTATGAAGTGCCGGACGGCAGTGTGCAGTGGTGGCGGGGAGAGGTATTGCCATGGCAGACCGCCAGTGGCGCTGTGGGCGGCATCATTCTCTTCACCGAAGACGTTACGCAGCAGAAGCGGACCGAAGAACGTCTCCAACTCGCCGCCAGCGTTTTCACCCATGCCCGCGAGGGGATTCTGATTACCGATCCGAATGGCCTGATCGTAGAAGTCAACAACATGTTTAGCCGCATCACAGGCTACAGCCGCGATGAGGTGTTGGGACGCCACACGCGCCTGCTCAAGTCCGGCATCCAGACCGCTGATTTCTACGCGGAGATGTGGCGGGCCCTCAAGGACAAGGGCCAATGGTCGGGAGAGATTTGGAATCGGGACAAGAACGGTGAGATCTTTGCCGAGATGCTCACCATCAGCGCGATTTATGAAGCCGGCGGCAACGTGCAGCGCTATGTGGCCTTGTTCTCCGATATTACTCAGCTCAAGGAGCACGAGCGAAAGCTGGAACATATTGCCCACTACGATGTGCTGACCGGGCTGCCTAACCGGGTGTTGCTGGCCGACCGGTTGCGCCAGGGCATGGCCCAGATGCACCGGCAGAAACGAGTGCTGGCGGTGGCCTACCTCGATCTGGATGGCTTCAAAGCCATCAACGACCGTTACGGCCACGAGGCAGGCGACCTGTTGCTGGCCGCTGTGTCGCACACCATGAAGCAGACCCTCCGCGAAGGCGATACCTTGGCTCGTTTGGGCGGAGACGAGTTTGTCGCGGTGCTGCTCGACCTCGCCGACGTTGCTGCCAGCGAAATAGCGTTGGACAGGCTGCTCGCGGCGGCTGCCGAATCGGTGCAAGTGGATGGGATGACTTTTCAAGTGTCGGCTAGCGTGGGCGTGACCTTTTATCCGCAGGCAGAAGAAGTGGCCGCCGACCAACTGATGCGGCAGGCCGACCAGGCCATGTATCAGGCCAAACTCGCGGGCAGGAACCGCTACCATATCTTCGATCCCAATCAGGATCTCAGCGTGCGCGGCCATCACGAGGACCTTGCACATATCGGCCGCGCCCTGGCGGAACACGAATTCGTCTTGTATTACCAGCCCAAGGTGAACATGCGCACCGGGGCGGTTATCGGCGCCGAGGCGTTGATTCGCTGGCAGCACCCCGAACGCGGTTTGCTGCCGCCGGCCATGTTCCTGCCGGTGATTGAAGAGCATCAGCTCGCGGTCGAGGTGGGGGAGTGGGTCATAGACACCGCCCTTTCCCAGATGGAAAGATGGCGCACGAGTGGCCTGGACATTCCCGTGAGCGTGAATGTGGGCGCGCTCCAGTTGCAACAGGGAGATTTCGTGGATCGCCTGCGCGGAATACTCGCGCGTCATCCCGGCATCGAATCGTCTCGTCTGGAACTCGAGGTCCTGGAAACCAGCGCCCTGCAAGACGTCGTTCAAGTGTCCAAGGTTATCAATGCCTGCCGCGAGTTCGGCGTATTGTTTGCCCTGGACGACTTTGGTACCGGCTATTCTTCGCTCACCTACCTGAAGCGCTTGCCCGCAAATGTTCTCAAGATCGATCAGAGCTTTGTGCGCGAGATACTGGACGACGCGGAGAGTCTGAGCATTCTCGAAGGCGTGCTGGGCTTGGCCGCCGCATTTCACCGCGTGGTAATCGCCGAAGGCGTCGAGACTGTGGAGCACGGCTTGCTGCTGCTTCTGCTCGGCTGCGAACTGGCTCAGGGATACGGCATCGCGCGGCCCATGCCCGCAGACCAGTTTCCCGGCTGGGTGGCGGCGTGGCGTCCCGATCCCCGCTGGGAGAATGCGTCCATCGTCGGCACAGATGGCCGTCAGGCGCTTTATGCCGGCGTGGAACATCGTGCCTGGCTCTCAGCCATCGATGCTTTCCTGAAAGGCGAACGTCACGCCGCACCGGCTGTCGATCGTGGCACATGCCGATTCTGTGCCTGGCTGGAGGTCGAGGACCGTGCCGGGCGCGGCGGCTTGCCAGACCTTCAAGCAATCCACGCGATACACGAGCAGATCCACGGCTTGGCGGCAGCCTTGCTGGATCTGAAGGCGCAGGGCTGGAATGCCAAGGGCGTCGCAGGCCTGGGAGAACTGCATAGCCTGCAATCTGCATTGCTCAGTCACCTTGAGATTCCAATGCAGGCAAGCTGAGGAAGCTGCCGGCCCCGGGAAAGACTCTGAGTGCCGTCTCAACTCTCTTCTACTCGTCAGTGATCTTGCGCCATGCGCCGGAGGCGTGAACTGATTCAGGCATCGAGAAGTCGATCTTGCTGCGCGGTAGAACGACAAGATCCACGCGGCGGTTTTGTGCTCGGCCATCTGCGGTTTCGTTGCTGGCTACGGGATGGAACTCGGCATAGCCGGCCGCCGAGACGCGATCTGCCGGCATGGCGTGCAATTCGATGAAGATCCGTGCAATGCGGGTGGCGCGGGCCGATGAGAGTTCCCAGTTCGAGTCGAATTCGGCAGTGTGGATGGGAATGTTGTCGGTATGGCCCTCGATGCGCAAATCGTAAGGGGTGCGGCCGAGAGACGTTGCGATCTGGCGCAGTGTGGGCAGCGTCTCAGGCTGCGGGGTGGCGGATCCGGAACCAAAGAATCCCGCCACGCGAAGACTGATGACCAACCCGTCGCGACCTATCTGGATCGAAACCGTGTGCTGGGCAACCTGGTTGGAAAGCATCTGTTGCAGATCGCGGCGAATCAGGCTGAGGTCGTCCTTGACCTTGGCCGGCGCAAGCACATCCTCCCCCATCGCGATGTTGATGGGAGCAACCGCCTGTTCTGTGCCGCCCCCGGCGTCTTTGGCCGACTTGCGGGAGGCATCGGGAAAGATGCCCAGGGACTGGAATGCAGCATCGATGGACTCGGTCACCTGCATCTGCTTCTTTTGGTCGGCCTTGGCAAAAGCGTAGAGAAGCACGAAGAAACCAAACAGCAAAGTAATGAAGTCGGCATAGGAGACCAGCCAGCGATCCTGGTTGACGCGCTTGTGGGGCCGGGGAGTCATGCGGCGCGCTCTCTTTGCTGGCGGGTGGAGTGGTCTACAAAGCCGGCCAGCTTGACTTCCAGCATGCGCGGGTTCATCCCTTCGAGGATGGAAATGACTCCTTCCAACATCATCTCGCGGCGCTGATGGATGTCGTGGATGCGTAGGCGCATCTTGCCGGCCAGGGGCAGAAAGAAGAGATTGGCGATGCCCACGCCGTAGATCGTCGCGACAAAGGCCACCGCGATGCCCCGGCCCACTTCCTGAATGTTGTCCAGATGCTGCATCACCTGAATCAACCCGAGCACTGCGCCGAGAATGCCGATCGTGGGCGAGAAGCCGCCCGCCGACTCAAAAACCAACGGCAGCCGCTCTTCGCTTTCGGCGGTGGAGTCGATGCTCACGCGCATGATCTTGCGCAGTTCGGTGGAGTCCGTGCCATCCACCGCCAGCATTACGGCCTGTTTGAGAAATGGCTCCTGGATGGTCTGCAGGTCGGCATCGAGCGAGACGACGCCGTTACGTCGGGCTTTGTTGGCGAAGGAGACCAGTTGGCGGATCAGGTGGTCGTGCTGCTTCTGCGGCGCTGCAAACAGGTGAGCCAGACTGCGGAAAGCGGCCAGTACGGTGTGCAGGGGGAATTGAAGGAGAACCGCGCCCATCGTGCCGCCGAAGACGATCAGAGCTGCGGTGGGCTGCAGAACCTGGCCTAAATTGCCGCCTTCGATGAACAACCCGGTTACGATGCCGGCTACCGCTAGGAAGACTCCGCCAATACTCGATTTGTCCATGAGAATCTTCTCCGGTAAACCGGCGTGGGTACTTCGGATCGAACCATCAACGGCCGTGGTGCAGGTCGTCCTGCGTGGAATTGGAATGGTGAGAAGGGTCCAGACTGGCAATGGAAACCACCCGCTGCAAATCGCCATGGGATGGCAGGCATCGGGCCACGGAGACCAGCAACCGGGCGCGGTACGCCAGCACCCGCTCGGTGACCTCGGCGTAGTCCTCGCGGACAATCAGCTTCTCTCCATTGATGAGCGTAAGCATCGTGTCCGGCGAAGCTTCGGCCGTTTTGATCAAGTCGCTGTTCAGCACGATCGGAGTGCCGTTGAGACGGGTAAGTTCGATCATCGCCGTATAACTCCTTCGATGGGTTTATCGGCGGACCGCCCAAAAGGATAAAAGATTAGAAATACGAGAAAAAAGTGTCCCCGCAAGGACACAACACTCCACGCAATAAAGTTGCCAAAGCCTGCGCCGAAGAAAGGGCCAGATGCGGCGGTGCCTTCCGAAGCGGCAGCCCGGGGCCACACAAAACATTGGGAGCAAGCATTCGGAGAAGGGCCGCAAATCCACGCATCCACAAGGAGTACCCCATGTCCCTGGGTGTCTTGAATAACATCTCTGCGATCTATGCCGAGAACAATCTGAATAACACCAGTAACAGTCTGAGCAACGTGCTGCAGCAGTTGTCCTCCGGGTCGAAGATCAACTCCGGAGCGGACGACGCTGCCGGCCTTTCCCTGGTGAATGGGCTGCAGGCCAATCAGACGGCGCTGGCCCAGTCGCAAACCAACGCCAGTGAGGGCGTCGGCTTGCTGAAGGTGGCCGATGGCGCTCTCTCGCAAGTGACGAATCTGCTCAACCGTGCCGTGACGCTGGCCACCGAGGTCTCGAACAGCACCCTGACCGGCGCACAACAGACTTCGGCCAACCAGGAATACAAATCGATTCTGGATGAAATCGACATCATCGGATCGACGACAACCTACAACCAGCAAACGGTCTTCAACACGACCACGAACATCTACACCGGCGATTCTTCCTCCAGGAGCGCGTTGATCGACTCCCTGAATATCCGCGCGCTGTCTTCGTCCAACGTGGGCGACACCGCGGGAAGTATCGGTTATAGCGCTGGATCGAGTGTTTTCATTGACCTGAACGCAATGGCTGGCACCAATGCGAACGTTGGCGACAACCTGTCGGGAGCCACCACAACCATCGCCGTCAGCTACGTGCCGCAGAGTGGAGGGGCGGCGCAGACTGCGACCATTACTGCCGGAGCCGGCAGCGCCTACGCCAACACCGTCCAGGGCTTGATCAGCGCCATCAACAACTCGGGTCTGAATATCACCGCGTCTTTCGGCACGGCGGAAGAAGCCGGCGCATCGGTCGGCGGAAGTGTGCATGCGACCGGCGACACCGGCATCATCATCAATGGTCCTGTCTCGGTCGGTTCGGCTGCCACCGGTGCGGGCAATGTCCAGGTAACCGAAGGTGCGGATGCGGTCGAAGATGCCCAAACAAACCAGACAGCCGGCCCGACTTTTGCCACCGGGACTTCGGGAACCGCAACGATCAGCTATTCCGATCAACGTGGTCAGAGCCTGAGCGGTTCCGACCTGACCAGCCCGGGCAACGCACAAAACGCACTGACTGAACTCAATGCGGCAATTACCGACGTGGCGGCACAGGACGGTTACATCGGCGCGCAGATCAATACTCTCGATGCCGTCAGTTCCGTGCTGAGCACGCAGCAGGAGAATATCGGCGCCGCGCAGAACGCGGTGCAGGCCACTGACTATGCGTCAGCCTCGACGGCCATGTCCAAGTACGAGATTCTGAGCCAGACCGGCATCTCGGCTCTGGCGCAGGCCAACAGCGTGCAGCAGGAAGTCACCAAACTGTTGCAGTAATTCGCGTACCCGGCGATAGTCCTTGTCGTAGGGCTGTAACCGGCAACGATGCCGTTCAACCAGGGGGAGGGCGTCCTCAAGGACGCCCTCTTTTGCGTCGAGACGAGAAAACATGAGCTTTTTCCAATAAGCCTCAAGGCGGTGTGGTTCAACGACTGCTTGAGCCTGTCCCGGAGGGTGCGATGGGCACAGTAGGACTGAGTTTCGGGTCGCCAACCAGCGGAACCGGATTCGACGTGAGCGCGACAGTCTCTTCGATTGTCGCGAATCTTCAGAATGTTGAAACGCCGTGGAAAACACAGTTGAAGTCCTTGCAGAGCCAGGACACAGCCATCTCCAGTCTCGGAACGCTGTTCTCAAACCTCTCCAACGCCATGAGTTCGCTCACCGACCTCGAAGGAATCATGGCAGAGAAGACGGGGTCCAGCTCCAATACCAACGTGCTGGAGTTGACCTCGGCGTCGTCTTCTGCGGTGGCGGGAACCCACATCGTGATGGTGACCAGCCTAGCGCAAACCTCCAGCGGCTATTTGACGCCCATTACAAACGCCTCCGACACTCTGACCGGTTCCATT
>JAATFE010000295.1 GCA_015655365.1 Terriglobales bacterium | reverse complement strand
TCGGCCTTGGCGGCCAGCTTCTTGAGTTGGTCCACGACCTTCTCTTTGCCGGGCGACACGATCAGCGTCGGCTCGAAGGTGCGATGCTCCAGCTCCACGCCAATATCTTTTTTGGGCAGGTCCATGATGTGACCCACCGAAGCCCGCACGTCGAAACCTTTGCCAAGATATTTTTCGATCGTCTTCGCCTTGGCGGGGGATTCGACGATTACCAGTGATTTGCTCATTGCCATCCTTAATACCAAGACCACTCTACCCTGTCCGGCCGGTTGGGCGCGGAAATGGGAGTTCCGATTTTTGTGGACGGTCTGGATTTTGCCTGCGGAACCGCCCGCCTTCCCCGTCCGGGAAAAAGCACCCGCAAAAGTTGGACGCTACCACGAAACACCACCCGGTTTCCACTCGGGGCGGATTTTGTCTGGTTTTTGTCCCATTCCCAAACCCGCGGAAAGGGGAGGGGGATCGCGTAACCCTATCGATGAATAGACGCGCAAGGCCGATTCAAAGGATAATTTGCTATACTCCTGCAAGAAGTAGCAAATATTGCTCCACCAGAAACGGAGTGCCTCTATGCCGGACGTCAAAAAGATCAGCATCGCCCTGACTGGGGAGCAAATTGCCGCACTCAAGGCCGCCGTGGAGACCGGAGAATATGCTACCACCAGCGAGATTGTCCGCGAGGCGATCCGGGATTGGCAGTTCAAGCGCGAGTTGCGCCAGGAAGACCTGAGACACCTGCGCCAACTTTGGGATCAGGGCAAGGCCAGCGGGACAGCCACGCCGGTGGATTTTGACGCTACGCGGCATGAGGCGCGACAGCGGTTGGCTGTGGCCGAAGAGGACGAGGCTCGTGCCAGTTGAGCTTGTTTGGACGCCGCAAGCCCGCGAAGACTCGATCGAGATCTATACCCGATGATCAACCCTGTTTGCAAGATTCAGGTGGCCCAAGGATGCAAGGACCAGGCGCTTGAGCTGATGCAAGGCTTGTTTGCAGAAGCTGACCCGGAACCGGACGCCCCGCAACCAGAGGATTAGAGCATTTTCTGCTCAAGTGTTTACAGTGCTCATAGGCTTCTGTGGTCTCCCACCCT
>JAATFE010000478.1 GCA_015655365.1 Terriglobales bacterium | reverse complement strand
CTCGTCGATCGCCTCAACAACGGCGCGCATCGCGACATGGATCTCACGACCTTTTACGCCAGCATCGAGGCCATCGCTCCCTGGTTTCCCATCTTCTATCGCATGGGTGCCTCCACGCGCGATCTGTCTCCCCAAGCGCTGCTGGCCCACATCCGCCCCGCTGGCCGCGCCTGCGAAGAAGCCATGCTGCGCGCCACCAGCGGCATCAACACCCACAAGGGCTGTGTGTTTTCCATGGGTCTGCTCTGCGCCGCGGCAGGCCGCTTGAGTTGCGGAAATCGACTCCCCAATCGAACGCGGCTCTGCGCGGAAGTTGCGCGCATCGCTTCTCGCCTCGTGGAAACCGAACTTCTCTGCATCGAGAATCCCAGAACGGCCGGCGAGAAGCTGTTTCAAGCCCACGGCCTGACCGGCGTTCGCGGCGAAGCCGCCTCCGGCTTCAAGACCGTCCGCGAACGCGCCTTGCCCGCCTACCGGAGCATCCTCTCCTTTGGCGGCAACGAAGAGCAGGCCCTCCACGAGGCTCTGCTCCACTTGCTCGCCGTGAATCCCGACACCAACCTGGTCCACCGGGGCGGCTTGGCCGGCTTGGCCCACGTGCAGGCCGCGGCCAAGCGCCTCCTCGATCTCGGCGGCGTTCTCTCCCCCAGCTTCGAGGCTCGTATGCTCGGCTTCGACCGCGACCTGATCGAACGCAACCTGAGCCCCGGCGGCAGCGCGGACCTGCTTGCCATCACTTGGTTCCTCTCCCGCTTTCCCCAGCCGCGTCTGTAGAATCCAGCCACACAACTGTGTCCAAAAGTGCACAGCCTCCGCTCCTCCCGTTCGTAAAGAATGGGAACTCAGCCACCAAGGTGGCTCGGCGAGGAAACGGTCATGCCTGAAGCTCATGTTTTCCCTTCCATTCCTACGAAAATCCTGCTGCCGATTGACTTTAGCCCCTCTTCCCAGGCGGCTTTGGAACTCGCGGCGGACCTTGCACACCACTTTCACGCCAAGCTCCATCTGGTCCATGTCGTTCCGTTCTTCCCCACCACCACGCTTCCCGATTTTGTTCCCGAGGCATCGTTCCTGAATGAAGAAAGCGCGAGCGCCGAGCAGCACCTCGCGAAGTGCCATAAAGCGCTTGCCGCGAGAGGAATCGAGGCAACCTCCAGCGTTGAGGTTGGCAACGACATAGCGGGCAACATCATGGAGGTAGTCGAGCGCGAGCATATCGACATGGTCGTCATCTCCACGCACGGCATCTCGGGATGGCATCCGTTGGTCTTCGGCTCGATTGCCGAGAAGGTCGTCAAGCTCGTGCAATGCCCTCTCTTGCTGCTGCGCTCGCCGAAGCCCGACTCCAGCGTGAAGATTCCTTCGGGGCGCGCCATGGAGTGGTGGTAGTTGAGGCGTCGCCAGGGCCTCTGACCGGATGATTTAGTACCTTGAGTTCGTGCTCTCCCAGGTCTCAGAAGCGAGACTTGGGGCACCCACGCTGGTACAACTTCAAGCGGTCAGAGACCTTGTTTTCCAGGAACGAACGCGGAACACTGCGCCTCGACACCCCTCCGATAAGATTTTGCGCTCGTGTAAAATAATGCCAAGACTCGTACAAGACAAGGCTAGAGCTTGGATTATCTTCAGCAGGATCAAGCGTTGTCACTGCTCAGCGGTGACGAGGCGGTTGCCATGGCCGCTTTGGATGCCGGGGTGAAACTCGGTACCGGATATCCCGGCACTCCCTCGACAGAGATATTGGAAACCTTCGAAAAACTGGGTGGACGAGCCCAGTGGGCGCCCAACGAAAAAGTCGCGCTTGAGGTTGGAATCGGCGTCGCCTTTGCCGGCGAGCGCGCGCTCGTCACCATGAAGCATGTCGGCTTGAACGTGGCTGCCGACCCACTGTTTACCGTGGCCTATATCCGCCTCGACGGGGCGCTGGTCATTGTATCGGCCGACGATCCCGGCATGGCCTCCAGTCAGAACGAGCAGGACAATCGTCGCTATGCCCTGGCTGCCGGCGTGCCCATGCTTGAGCCCTCCGACTCGCAGGAAGCCTACGAGTTCATGCTGCGCGCCATCGAAATTTCCGAGCAATGGCAAGTGCCGGTTCTGCTGCGCATGACCACGCGCGTTTGCCACTCCAAGACCATCGTCCGCCGCGGAAGCCTCGAAATTCCCGCTCCCCGCCCGGCGCACTTCGAGCACGACTTCCCTGCCCGCGTCATGATTCCCGCCTACGCGAAACCCGCGCATCTGCGCCTGCGCAAAACCCTGGCGCAGATGGCGGCGTGGAACAACGAATCTGGCCCCAATCGGCTTGTAGCTGGCTCCTCCTCGCTTGGCATCATTACTTCGGGCATCTCCTTTCAGCATGTGTGCGAGGCCGCGCCGGAAGCCAGCGTCCTAAAGTTGGGCATGACCTATCCGCTGCCCATCGCACAGATGCGCGACTTTGCCGTCGGCGTCGAGCGTTGCATCGTTATCGAAGAAGGCGACCCTTATCTAGTCGAAGCCGCGCGCACCGCCGGCATTGCAGTCGAGGGCAAGCAGGAGAGCTTCCGCTTCGGCGAACTGAACAGCGCCCGCGTGCGCCGCATTCTCAACGGCGACTGCTGTCCTGAACCGAACCCCGTTCCCGGCAAGCCTCCGGCCCTATGCCCCGGCTGTCCCCATCGCAGCGTCTACACGATTCTCAAGAACTTGAACTGCATCGTCGCCGGCGACATCGGCTGCTATTCCCTCGGCGTTCTGCCGCCCTTCGAAGCCATGGACACCCTGGTCTGCATGGGCGCGGGCATCGGCGTAGGCCTGGGGCTGCGCCACGCGCTGCCGCCCGAGGATGCCCGCCGCGTGGTCAGCGTCATCGGCGACAGCACCTTCGTGCATAGCGGCATCACCGGCCTGGTCGAGATGGTCTATAACCCACCGGAGAGCGGCCATGT
>JAATFE010000239.1 GCA_015655365.1 Terriglobales bacterium | reverse complement strand
GTTCATCAGCCCCGAGACGGCTTCCATGGTTTTGGCCCGGGAAGAGACCAACAAGCCAATCGCGGAAAAGGCCAGCGAGGTGAGGATGCAGAGGAAAGCAAGTTCCCACAGCGAGCCGCGAAACGGCACACCGAAGGCCACCTTTGCGAAGCCAAGGAAAGCAAGCACCTCGATGACCAGCATGGCCAGCCGGGAGAGCAAGAAGGACGCGAGATATTGCCAGCGCGGCATGGGCGAGGCGACCAAGCGCTTGAGCAGCTTCTTTTGACGGGCTTCGACGATGGAAAAACCCAGGCCCCACATGGCCGAGCCCATCAGGTTCATGCCAAGCAGGCCGGGGATTACGAAGTCGATGTAGCGCGAACCAGTCTCATGCACTAACTGGTTCCGCGCATGAACGGCATCGCGGCGGCCGGCCGCGGTTTGAATGGCGCGATCGGCGAGCAGGCGGGCGTTGCGCGCATTGGGATTGGTATCGTCGTATTTGTAGACGGCTCCGTCCGGCGTTTGAACGGCCAGAAGGAGGATATTGCCTGTGGCCAAGGCACGAGCTCCCTCCGCCTCGTTCATAGTGGCAGCGGTGAGGCCCGTATCCGCGGCCAAGGCCTGAGTAAGCTGGGTGGTGGTTGCGCCCACCTGGAGCACGTCGGCCGGGCGGTTGCGGAAGGCAATTCCCAGCCCGACGGCGAGCAGGATGGGAAAGATGAAGATCCAGAAAATGGCCTCGGGCTCGCGCAAAATCAGGCGAAAGCGCGTCATGGTGAGTTGATAGAGGCTGCTCGCTTCAAAGCTACTCATCGCGCAGATTCCTTCCCGTCAAGCGCACAAAGACGTCTTCGAGGGTGGCCGAGTGGGTGCGAAACTCGCTGAGATGAAGGCCCTGGGCGCGCAGCGCGGCAAAGATGCCCGGCACCGCGGTATGCAGTTCGCTGACGGAAAGCTGGTGCAGGCCGTCCTCGACGCGGTGCGACTGTACGCTCGGAATTGCCGTCAGCTCAGCCGCATCGACCACGGCATGACCGGATTCAGGAGCGCCGGGCTCCCCGCTGCCGACGGCGAACTCGACGATATCCTCGCCGCCGACCGCGGCTATCAACTGCTGCGGCGTTCCCAGAGCTATGACCTTGCCGTGATCCATGATGGCCACGCGGCCACAGAGGCGCTCCGCCTCGTCCATATAGTGCGTGGTCAGGATGATGGTGCGGCCCGCATCCTTGAGGCGCTCGACGAGATCCCATAGGTGGCGGCGCGCCTGGGGATCGAGGCCGGTGGTCGGCTCATCGAGAAAAAGCAGTTCGGGATTGCCCACCAGGGCACAGGCCATGGCGAGGCGCTGCTTTTGGCCACCGGAAAGGCCTCCGACCCGGGAGGTGCGTTTCTCTTCCAGTTGGGCGGTCCGGATGGACTCCTCGATCGAGATTCCGCGCTTGAAGAAGCTGCGGAACATCCGCAGGGTCTCTTCCACGGTCATTTTGTCGGGAAACTGGGTTTCCTGGAGCTGGATGCCGATGCGCTGGCGGAGTTCGCGGGAACCGGTGCCCCAGTTCAGACCGAGCAATTCGACGGTGCCGCTGTCGGGATCGGTGAGGCCTTCGCAAATCTCGATGGTCGTGGTTTTTCCGGCGCCATTTGGCCCCAGCAGGCCGAAGCACTCGCCGCACGCCACCTCGAGGTCCAGGCCATCCACGGCCTGCACGTCCGCAAAGGCCTTGCGGACGCCGCTCAGCTTCAGGGAGGGGCCGTTGGCCTGGGTCCGCGGCTCGGAGGCGGCGAGTGAGCCGAGGGTGTCTGTCCGGTCTGTCATCGCCCCAGAGTACCGCATTTTCGCTGGAAGTTCTTGAACAATCCCTTAAAGGGAGTGCGAGTTAGGCCCGATTTGTGCGGTCTTGCGGAGTCAGGCTTGCCCTGCCGGGCGGGGCCAGCGGGCTTCGACGGTGGTGCCGATGCCACCGCGGGGACGGAACTCGCCACGAACCACAGCCCAGACCGGATCGGTGGCCTTGACCACGTCTTCCAGGACCTGGTTGACGATGTTCTCCTGAAAAATGCCCAGGTTGCGATAGCAAAACAGGTACTCTTTGAGAGATTTCAGCTCCAGGCAGCGCTGGCGCGGCATGTAGCGGATGGTGAGGATGCCGAAGTCGGGCAGACCGGTCTTGGGGCAGACGGAGGTCATCTCCGGGTCGTCGATGAGGATCTCGTAGCCGGGAAACTGGTTTTGCCAGGTCTCAATGGGGGGGAAAGCAAAGTCGAGGCCGGCCTTGGCGTGGGTATCGGTATAGCGTGGTTCGAGAGACATAGGGATATTGTACGAGGTCGGCGATGGGCTCGCCAGCTCCGGCAGACCTCGATTTTCCTGGTTCTCCTGGACCGGTTCGCGAGTCCTATATACTGACTCTGGTTAGATGAATGATTGAAGACAAAAAGCAATTGAGCCGGCTCTGGATTTGGCTGGGTGCGGTGGTAGTACTCATCATCGTCTTCTTTGCGGCGCGGTCTCTTATGCGGGATCGTCTTCCTGTACGCGCAGTGCAGGTGGGCCGCGAGGAACTGGTGAACACGGTAAGCTCCAATGGCCGCGTAGAACCAGAAGTGAATTACGAGTTCCATAGCCCTGTCGCTACCAGCGTGAAAGCGGTTTACGTGCAGCCGGGAGACACGGTGCCAGCGGGCAAACTGTTGCTGGCGCTGAACGATGTGGAGGCGCAAGCCAGGGTGGCCAGCGCCGAGAGCGGGGTCAAGACAGCCCAGGCAGCGGTGGAAGCAGCAACCCACAACGGAACCCAGCAAGAGCGCCAGGCGGCGGCGGGCGACATGACCCGTGCCACGCTAGAGCGGGACCAGGCGCGGCGGGATCTGGAAGCACTGACCAAGCTGAAAGCCTCCGGAGCGGCTTCGCAGAGCGAGGTGTCATCTGCCCGGCAGCGGCTGGATACGGCTGAAGCCAACCTTCATGCTTCCGAACTTGGCGTTCACAGCCGCTATTCCGGGGCCGAGGTAGCGCGGGCACAGGCCATGCTGACCGAAGCGGAAGCCAATTTGGCGGCAGCGCGGCAAGTGCTGACACAGTTATCGATCCGAGCCCCAATCGCCGGGACCATCTATAGCAGGAACGCCGGACCGACGGAGTTTGCGGATGAGGGCAAGCTGCTGATGCAGATGGCGGATCTGCGGCACGAGCGGGTGAGAGCCTATTTCGACGAGCCGGAGATTGGGCGTCTGGCCGTAGGACAAAAGACCCTGATCAACTGGGACGCCAAGCCACTCCACTTTTGGCACGGGCATATTGTGCGCACGCCAATTACGGTGATTACCTATGGCACGCGGACGGTGGGCGAAGTGCTGATCCAGATCGACGACGTGGACGCCGACCTATTGCCAGACACTAACGTGACCGTGAAGGTGACGACTTCTCGCGAGGAAAACGCCTTGAACGTACCGCGCGAGGCGCTGCACTCGGAGAACGGAAAGTCTTACGTCTACAAGATTGTGAATGACGAACTGGTGCGCACCCCAGTCACCATTGGAACCATCAACCTCATCCAGGTAGCCATTCTCTCCGGACTCAAAGAAGGAGATACGGTGGCTATTGGGACAGCCAACGGACAGCCCTTGCAGGAAGGCGTTCCGATCAAGGTTGTGCGGTGAGGACGCTGAACATCGCAGGTCGACTGGTGCCGGCGCTTGCGCTTGCAACGACCTTGGGGATTGCGGCTTTGGCTGAGGCTCCGCGGGATCCGCTGGTCCAGGCCAACGCAGCGCTCCAGGCCGGCGAGGCGGACAAGGCTCTGACGCTGCTCAGTGCAGTTTCCCAGACAGGTCCGGAGCTGGCCGAAGCACACAACCTGAGATGCCGCGTGCAGTACACGCTGGAGCAATGGGACGCCGCGGCCAGCGAGTGCCAGGAAGCAGTGAGGCTGGACGGACAGAACTCCGGCTATCATCTGTGGCTGGGACGCGCGCTGGGCGAGAGGGCGGACCGGGCATCGTTCATGAGCGCCTATTCGCTGGGCAAACGGGTGCGGATGGAGTTTGAAGAAGCGGTCCGGCTGAATCCGCGCAACGCCGAAGCACTGGCGGACCTGGGCGAGTTCTACTATGACGCGCCCGGAGTGGTGGGCGGCGGAACAGGCAAGGCAGAGGGCGTTGCGGCGCAACTGGACAAAGTGGATGTGGCTCGCGCCCACGAACTGCGAGCCCGGATTGCCGAGCAGCGCAAGGATTTTGGCACGGCGGAGCGGGAGTTCAAGCAGGCGATTACGGTCAGCGGACACCCGGCATTTCAATGGATGACGCTGGCCAGCTTCTATCGCCGGCACGAGCGTTGGACGGAGATGGTTTCGGCAGTGCAGAGCGGAATTGGAGCGGCACAACGAGACAAGCACTCCGGGGTTGCATTGTATAACGGCGCATCGACGCTGACCAAGGCCAACCGCGAACCGGCGCTGGCCGCCAAAATGCTCGAGGATTATTTGGCAGGTCCAGTCAAGACGGAAGAAGCGCCGGCGTTTGTCGCGCATCTTCGGCTGGCTCGTTTGAAGGAACAACTCGGCGACGGCGCGGCCGCAAAACGGGAACGGGCAGCGGCGCTGGCGCTGGCCCATGGATACAAACCCGCACAGGATTCCAAGCATTGACCGGACGATCTGACGTGAAAGCAAGACGTAATCCGCACACAGCCTGGGCCGCCCTTCTTACGGGAGTGGCGCTCGGGCTTACGCCTGCCGCGATGCAGGCACAAGTTTCGCTGACCACGGTGGTGGACCTGGCCCAGCGCAACAGCGGCCAAGTAAAGCTGGCTCAGGCCGATGTGATGAAGGCGCAAGCATCGTTGAGCGAGACCAAGGACGCATATTTGCCGAGCCTGGTATTCGGATCCGGGCTTCCCGCATTTCCCACGGTCGGCTTCTCCGGCGGCACGCCGTCGATCTTGAATGGCACCATCCAGTCGATGGTCTTCAATCTCCCTCAGAAGCAATTTGTTGATGCGGCCCGCGCCGGACTCAGAGCCGCCTCGCTCAACCTGAAGGATGCCCGAGAGCAAGTGGCCCTGAACGCCTCGACTACTTATATTGAATTGGACATCGTCGACCGCGAACTGGAGGCCGAACGCGTCCAAGAGGGGTTTGCGGATCGGTTGGTCAAGATCGAGCAGGATCGCGCCGAGGCGGGGGTCGACCCGCTGAGCGATCTGCTGCAGGCGCAACTGACGACCGCAGAACTGAAGCTCAAGGGTCTGCACCTGAAGACACGCGCCGCGATCTTGTCCAAACAACTCGCCGTATTGACCGGGCTCCCGGTTGGCTCCATTACGCCGGATCACACCTCGATACCCGAAATACCGCAGGTCCGCGCGGACGAGGCCCAACACAGCACCTTCGGCTTGAAATCCGCGCGGATGCTCGCCCTGTCAAAACAAAAGGCGGCGCGCGGCGACTCGGAGTACGGGCTCATTCCCCAGATCAGCTTCAACGCCCAATACAGCCGCAGCACCAAGCTGTTGAACGACGCGGACTCCTACTATGCAAGGCCCATCCCGACCAACAACTTCAGTTCGGGCTTCGCGATTCAGGTTCCGGTTTTCGACATTGGCCATTACTTCAAGGCCAAAGGGTCGGCAGCAGAGGCTTTGCGCGCCACGGTCGAGGCCGAGCAGGCCGAGCGGCAAAACGATATTCAGATCGCGATGCTTACCGGCAACCTGCGCGAACTGGATGCCATGGCGGAGATTGCGAGCCTGAAGCAGCAGATTGCGAACGAGCAAATCAAGACGGTGGAGACGCAACTGGAACTGGGAAACGGTTCCGGCAGCGGTCCCGGCGCCCAGCCGCAACTATCGCCCAAGGCCGAACAACTCGCCCACATCGACGAGCGCCAGAAATTCCAGGAATCGCTGGACGCCGGGTTCGACCTGAGCAAAGCGCGGCTCACCCTTTTGCGCGCCCTTGGCCATATGGAAGACTGGCTGCACGAACTGCATACAACAAAGTAGCCCGGCGATCCCGATAGCGTTTCTCCAGTTGCGCCAAAAAAGCACTCGAACTGGAGAAATGCTGTGAAAAATGCCGGAATGGTAGAATTGAAGGGATGCCTATGCCTTTGAAGACGCTGTTTCTGAACCCGCCCTCGTTCGAGAACTTTGACGGTGGCGCGAGCTCGCGCTGGCCGGCGACGCGCGAGATTGAATCCTACTGGTATCCGGTGTGGTTGACCTACCCGGCGGGACAGTTGGAAGGTTCGCGTTTGCTTGACGCGTCCCCCCACCACGTCTCCGCGGAAGAAACCATCAAGATCTGCAAGGATTACGAGTTCCTGGTGCTGTTCACCTCGACGATCGGCTGGAAGAGCGATCAGCATTTGGCCATGGCCATCAAAGAGGCCAATCCGTCGATCCGCATTGCCTTTGTCGGCCCCCCGGTGACCACCGACCCGGACCGCGCCTTGAACGAGTGCCCGGCGCTGGACTTTATTTGCCGCCGCGAGTTCGACGCCACGGTGGTCGAGTTTGCCCAAGGCAAGCCGCTCAACGAGATCCTCGGCATCAGCTACAAGGTGGACGGCAAGGTCGTTCACAACCCCGATCGTCCGCAATTGGAAGATCTGGACTCGATGCCGTGGGCTACGAAGGTCTACAAGCGCGACCTGGATGTGACGCGCTACAACGTGCCCTTCCTGCTACATCCTTTCATCGCGCTTTACTCCACGCGCGGCTGCCCGGCGCAGTGCACATTCTGCCTGTGGCCGCAAACCCTGAGCGGACACGCCTGGCGCAAGCGCTCGACGGACGATGTGGCCGCCGAACTAGCCTGGGCCAAGAAGAACTTCCCCGAAGTGAAGGAGTTCTTCTTCGACGACGACACCTTCAACATCCAGAAGGCTCGGACGGTTGAACTGTGCGCGAAGCTGAAGCCGCTGAAGATCACCTGGAGCTGCACCTCACGCGTGACCACCGACCGCGAGACCTTGAAGGCCATGAAGGACGCCGGCTGCCGGCTGCTGATCGTAGGCTTCGAGTCGGGCGATCCCCAGATTCTGAAAAACATCAAAAAGGGCGCGACCGTAGAACGCGCGCGCGCCTTCGCCAAGGATTGCCACGATCTCGGCCTGGCCGTCCACGGCGACTTTGTTCTGGGCCTGCCCGGCGAGACCAAGGAGTCGATCCGCAACACGATCAACTTTGCCAAGTCGCTGGACGTGGAGACCATCCAGGTTTCCATTGCCCATGCGCTTCCCGGCACCGAGCTTTACGACTACGTCAAGGCCAATGGCTTCATGACAAATGCCACGTCGATGAGCGATGAAGGCGGCCACCAGTTGGCGCACATCGAGTATCCGGGGCTGCCCGCCGACTACGTGCTGGAAATGGTGCACCGCTTCTACGACGAGTACTTCTTCCGGCCGAAGCAGGCTTTGCGCGTGGTTTGGAAGGCGCTTTTGAATCGCGATCTGGGCAGACTCTACGTCGAGGCCAAGTCGTTCCTCAAGCTCCGCTCGCAACGCAACAAGATGGTGAAGACGGCACGCGGCCAACAGGCCGACCCGCCAGCTCCGGCGAGCGCTGGCGCGTAAATCGCGTACTATCCCAGGTCTCAAAAGCGAGACCTGGGGCACCCAGCGCTGGTACGAATTCATGCAGTCAAAGACCTAGAGCGGAACCAGAGATTCTGTGTCCTTTTAGGTCTCGTGCAGGGTCGCCGCTCCCTGACGGTCGCGTCAACTTGAACGCTGTGCTTTCGGGACATGCCGACTCTGGTCCCGCTATAAAGCGTCCGCCCATTTATCTTTCTGTCTCAAGAAGGAACCGCAAGACTCTCATGGCACATCCCAAACTTTCGGCGTGGCAATACACGATTCTGGGACTGGTTTCGATATGCGCTCCGCTGGGCGACACCTGCCTGTCGCGGGGCATGACCAGATTACCGGCCATCAGCCTGGAACATCCCGCAACACTCATTGCCGCAGTTTTCACTCCCTGGATCGCAGTCGGAATCGCGCTGCTGATCGGCTTCTTCGCCAGCTATTTGACGGCCTTGTCGTGGGCCGATCTCACGTTTGTTCTGCCGGCTACGGCTTTGGGCAATGTAATCGTCGCGCTGTTCGCACGCTTCTGGCTGCAAGAGCCGATCTCGATGCAGCGCTGGGCGGGAATTGCGCTCATCACGCTGGGTGTGGGATTTGTGGCGCAAGGACCGTCATTGACGGAAAGACCCGCCGCGCCGGTTGAACTGGACGAGACGGTTGCCGTGGAAGAGGAGCAAGTACGATGACGATTCCCTTCCCTGCCACCGCTCCCGGACCTTGGACCACCACAGCCATGGTCGCCGCTATCGTGCTGACTTCGACTGCCGGCGAAGTATTGACCGCAGCGGCCATGAAGTCCATCGGCGACCTGGACGACATTCGCGCCCGCGCTGGCATGAAGGGCGCCATTCGCGCCGTCGTCACCTGCCCGCTGTTCTTTGCGGGGGTGGGATTTCTGGCTTTGTCGTTCTTTTCCCTGTTATTTGCTTTGAACCATCTGAATTTGAGCCTGGTGGCTCCGGCATCGGCCTCGCTGACGCTGGTCACTGACGCCATTGCCGCCAAATTCTTCCTTAAAGAGAATGTGGACCGGAGACGGTGGACTGCCGCTGTGCTGGTGTGTATCGGGGTTTATTTCCTGGCGCATTGAT
>JAATFE010000103.1 GCA_015655365.1 Terriglobales bacterium | reverse complement strand
TCTCTGACCCCTGATCTCTGCCCTAGTCTTCCAGCAGCTTGCCCGTCCGTTTTTTCCGCATCCACCACCAGGTGAAGCCAACTACCGCCAGGGAGCCTACGGCGGCAACCATGGTCAGGGCATGGTGCGCCACCACATCGACGGCTCCCGGCCCCAGCTTGAGCACAAGCATTGAGAGAATCAGCCAGCGCAGCAGCCGTCCGGTGAAGACGGCCAGCATGAAGGGCAAAATGCGCATCTCAAAAACGCCGGCGGCAAAGACGAAGGCCTTCCATGGCGTTGGCGGAGGCATCATGGAGGGAATCATCATGGCCAGGAATTCCTGGTTTTCGAAGCGGGTCCGCATCCGCTCGTAGCGCCGGCGGTTCACGTGTTTCAGCAGGAAGAACTCGCCGCCGGCCCGGCCCAGGCCGTAGGGCAGCAATCCGCCGATGGCCGATCCCACCGCGCCCAGCAGGCAATAGAGCCAGAAGTGGCCTTTGTCGTGCCAGACATAGAGGGCCAAAAGTGCGTCCATGGGGATGGGAATGGTCGAGGAATCCAGCAAGGCGGCTGCGCCCGCGCCCCAAATGCCGAACTTAGCCAGAAAAGGCAGCAGGACCAGTTTCCATTTGGCCATTAAAAGAGCAATTACAGCTTTCAAACAGGGTCCCCTTCCGCCCATTCATCCGTCTTAGGATCAGGTACTATTGTACGGGCCGGGGCACTAGGCACGGATGTCGGTGGGAATGAGAGAATAGATAGAAAGGACACAAGCGGAGCCAGTGGGCGTTTTGTGCGCTCAAGGCGGTTCCTCCAGAACGAATGCCTCCCAGCGACGCACCCAACAACGAGAACGAGCCCAGCAGGCCGGCCGAGACGAGCCTGGAGATAGCCAGTCCCGCAGCGGGCAGCCCGGCTTCCGCCCCCGAGTCGGAGCAGTCTTTGTCCCCGGCAGCCTTGCGGTCGCGCTGGGTCGACTACGACACTCACGAACTGCTGCAGATGATCACCGAGCTTGAGGACGAGCGCCGTTGGGCTCGCCTGCGCGAGGGCATCTGGATTGCGCTTCTCGTTCACATTGTGCTGATCTCGTCGCTCACCTGGATTCCGCGCTATGTGCTCAACGAGCCGCGGGTGATCGATCCATTTGACGCCATCAACAAGCGCAAAGACCTGGCCTATCTGGATCTTCCGCCCGACGCGTTGCGCAATCTGCATCCCAAAACGATCACCAAGCCCGTACCGGAAAAACCAACCATCATCGACAAGAAGACGCTGGAAGATATACACAAGGCCACTCCGCCGCCCGCGCCTCAACCTGCGCCGCAGCAGGCCGCCCCGGCCCCCGCGCCGGTTCCGCCCCCCCCGGCGCCCAGCCAGCAGTCACAGTTCGAGTCGCCGCATCCGCCAGCTGTGCCGGCTCGTCCCAACTTTGCCATGGGCTCGCAGAATCCGGCCCGTCAGTTGCAAGATGCCATGCGGGGCGCGTCGCGCAGCCCCGGCTCGGGCAGCGCCGGCAACCTGGGCTCGGGCGGTGGGCTGGCTCGTCATCCCGGAGCGGGTTCGGGCGGCGTCGAAGTCTTGTCCGACACGCAGGGCGTGGATTTTCGCGCTTGGCTCCAGCGCTGGCACCGGGAGACAGAAAATACCTGGGACCCGCTGATTCCGGACGAGGTCAATCCGCCCATCCTCAAGTCGGGCATGGTGGCGATCCGCTTCAAGGTACTGCCCAATGGTCGGCTGATGGACGGGAGCCTGGTGCTGGAAGGCCGCTCCGGCGACACCGCACTGGACCGGGCAGCCTGGGGCGCGCTTACCGGTTCCAACTATCCGCCGCTTCCCAGGGAATTCCACGGCCCCTACATGGAACTGCGCGCCTACTTCATGTACAACATGCAGTCGCGGTAAGAGCTTGTTCGTCGTGCAGTGAAAAGGCCCGTTCGGCGCCTCGACCGCCATGAAGAATGCGCAGAATTGCGACCGAGCCGGTGCTGACCAGGAATCCAATCAGAACGCGGCGCTCAAATCCCATGACGCGCAGGCCGGGACGAGGATCGTCCTGTGCTTCCGGCGTAAAGACGACCGGCCTGCTTGCCTTTCGTTCCTGGTGGCGGGCGCGGACAGCGGCAAAAACCTCATTTGCGGGAATGGCCCGGCTGGGGTCGGCTTGGAGCGCATCGCAGGCGGCTACAACGTCCTCGCGCAGCCAGCGCTCCACCGCCGCGTCTCGCTCTTCCAAGGCGCGCAAGCCGGCGCGAACCACCTCACTGGCCGAAACGTACGCTCCAGACTTTTTTCGTAATCCGCTTCACTGCCTCAAACCGCCGACGCAACGGGGCTACGGTTTAGGTTCTGTCGCCCGCATGAACTCCGCTAGGTAGTCCTTCCACACCGCGGCCGCCGTGTGCGTTCCGTGGCCCCTGGTGGCGTCGGAGATGGGCAGCAGAATGAAGCGGGCATTCGGCATCCGC
>JAATFE010000091.1 GCA_015655365.1 Terriglobales bacterium | reverse complement strand
GGAGCATTCGTGACCGGAGTAAGCGAGAAGATCTGCGCCAGATCGACCATTGCATGGCGCGCCATGGCAAAGGTCAACTGCGCCTGGCGCGCTTCATGTCCCTGCACGCCGGCGATCAAAAGTGCTGACGTATCGAGCACGGCGGTCAGCGCGCTAATCCAGCTCTGGTTGTTATGCTGCGAACGGAAATAACAGAGCAGCGGATAGGAGATATGGCTCTCCAGCAGTTCTGCCGACCAGCGTTCCCACTCTTCCAACAGCAGGGTCAGAGCATGTTCCGCCCCTTTATAGGAATGGCGTCGCATCAGTTCCGCGGCGGTAGGCGGAGAGCCGGCCCGCGCGTCCAGCAGGGAGATGTTCACCTCGCGGCGCGAAAACGCACTGTACAGAACAGGGAAGTACCCCATCACGACAGCCAGAAAACCGAGTCCGGTGCCGGCTTCCAGAATGATGAGCTCGCGCGCCCACGCGCTGTGCGGCGTCACGTCGCCCAGCCCCAGTGTAAAGATGGTCGTTCCGCTTACGTAAAGGTCCGACCGAAAGCCCGTTCCTTGGGTGCTGTCGATGAAGGGGCTTCCCAGGGAATAGAAAATGAGAGCAAAGCCAACCACCATGGCCCCAGCCCAAACCACCAGCAGAAAAATCAGCGATAAAGGTCCGTAGTAGCCAAAGGCAGCCTCGCGTTTGCGTGGGTCGCGAAGCCTCCGGGCAAAGAACACCCAAGGTCTCCAGGTCGCGGCGTAGAAAATGCCTGTCAGCCGAAAGCGGCCAGAGGCGCGGCGCGGCAGAATGATGGTCTGGAAAGCATCGAGCAATACGACCAACAAACAAACAAGGCCCGCCACCAAGGTAAGAATCCCCATCGAACCTCCTGCTCTCGGAACGATCAATCGAACCTGCACGCTACACCACTCCTGGATTCTAGTCGAAAATGGGGACATAGACGCGTGCAAGATCGTCCTCCCTTGGAAAAGCAAATTCCTGAGTCAAAGCCGCTGAAGACAATCGACGGCCTGAAAGATGGGATCGAATTCGGATTTTGCCGAGCCCTTTATATCGCCCGTTTCGCAAATGAATGCCTCGTCCGGGGGGGGGCTTCTTATTTGGAAACCCCTGCCTGAATGCTTTGACACCGATCATTCGCAGGCCGATCCGAATGCCACATCGAGGCCACTGGTTTAGATTTATAAGTGGGGGAGAGGGTATGCTCCTGCCGTTAAGCGGCAATCGATCGATGAGAGGCAATTCCAGTCATGCCAGAAGTGCGGATTGACGATCATGCAGACGCGTCCCAGGAGAGGCTGGAGGACGCTACGCGACTTCTCCGCGAGTACCTGGCGGGACTCGGGCTCAAGCAAAGTGCGCAGCGGGACGCAATCCTGCGCATTTTTCTGGCGACGCGTGGCCATCTTTCCACTGAAGAGCTGCACCGGTTGGTCAAGGAACACGACGCAACTATCGGCTACACCACGGTCTACCGTGCCCTCAAACTGTTTGCGGAGTGTGGCCTGGCCGCCGAGGTTGAGTTCCACGATGGCGTGATCCGCTACGAGCACCGCCTCAATCGCCGCAACCATCATCATATGGTCTGCACGGTTTGCGGCGACTCCGTCGAGTTCTTCTCTCCGGAAGTGGAGGCGATAGAGCACAGCATCGGCGAGCAGTTCGGTTACGCCACTACCCGCCACAGCTTTCAGATTTACGGCACCTGCCATGCCTGCCAGATCAAGCAGAAGGAGAAATCCTCCGCCTCCTGATTTGTTTCTTCTGATGCTCGGCCATCAGAACGAGAACTTGACTGCAAGTTGTAGTTGGCGCGGCGGGTTGGCGTTGATCGTCTTGCCGAAGTTAGCGCTGTCCGGATTGCCGTTCACCGCATCCGGCCCGAAGAATTGGGCGTGATTGAAGACGTTGAAGGCCTCCATGCGCAGCAGCAGCGAGCGCGACTCTCCCAGCCCCACGCTCTTTTCGAGCGAAGCATCGAAGTTCTCCGTGCCCGGTCCATAGAAGAAGCGGCGGCGCGCTGTTCCCATGCCGCCCAACTCCGGAATCGTAATCAGCGCAGTGTTGAAGGCCGACGTTCCGTTCCGCGGGTTGCGATTCAGTTTCAAATCTCCGGGGGTGAAGTTGGGCGTATCCACGCCGTTGTTGTTGATGCCGTTGGGCATCGATCCGATTAGCGAAGTGTCGTCGTTGTTGAACAGTGTTACCGGCATTCCGGTGCTGAAGCGGGTGATGCCGGCCAGCGTCCAATCCCGGTTCCAGCGGTTACTTCGGCCGGTCAATTGGGCGAAAGGCAGGGCAACGCTGTAGCTCAAGACAAAATTCTGGCGCACATCGAAGGCGGAAATCGCCCGACTGATGTGAGGATCGATCGGGTTCACTTCCTCCGACAAACTGGACGAGTTATCGATGGATTTGGCATAGGTGTAGGCGCCCAGCAATTCGGTATTGTGGTTGTGGTGCTTGAGGGTGACCTCCAGTGCGCTGTAGCTGCTGGAGCCGATGGTCTTCTGGTAGGTGATGCCGTCGAACGCCGGGCCAAAGGGACCGCGCGCCTCCACCTGCGTTCCATCCGCCTTGGTGAACAAGCCGCCTTCGTTGAAAGATCCGCAGGTATTGGTTCCGGGCATCACCTGGCCGGGTTCGCTGACGCTGAGGCAGCGGGCGGCATTGCCGGGAGAAGCCGGGGTAAGTGCTAGCAGATGGTGCGCCTGCGTGCCCACATAGCCCAGTTCCAGCACGGTTTCCGGTCGCAGTTCCCGCTCCATTGAAAACGTGTAGCTCTCGGTGTAGGGCGAGGTATTGCGGTAATAGAAAGCAGGGTCGCCCGTGATTGGGCTGTACTTTGTCCAATCGACAGTGGTATTCGGATGGTTTACCGAAGCGCCGAAAGCTGGCATGGGCGAGGGAAACGGCTGACCGTTGGTGCCGCCGGTGCTGGCCGAACGGAAGGGTTCGTTGAAGAGCGGGCGGCCTCCGGTGCTGTCGTAGTCGTATCCATAAGGCGGGCAGGCACTCATGATGCCGGCCGAGAGTCCTTCAAACGCGGTATAAAAGATGCCGTAGCCGGCGCGAAGGCTGGTTTTGCCCGGTCCGCCGAAGAACTTGCCTGCCCAGCCCCTGGACCAGCTGGGCGAGTAGGCAATGCCCAGGCGGGGAGAGAAGTTCGACCACTTGGTGGACGTAAGTGTGGACGGAACGCCGTGATCGCCGGGGAAGACCATCCCTTGCGGCGCGCCAGGATAAACCGCCGACTGCTGCCCCAGCACAAAGGTCTGCAATTGGTTATATTTTTCGCGCCAGGGCGGCAGCATGTCCCAGCGCACGCCATAGTTGAAGGTCAGGTTGCTGCGTACTTGCCAACTGTCCTGGGCAAAAAGCCCTGCGTATTTGTTGCGGATGTAGAAGCCGCTGGCGTCGCCCTGTTCGTAGGTGCTGGCCACGCCAATCAGGTAGTCGGCAAAGTCCAGGCCGGTTTCCGAGCCCTGGAAGACAAAAGCTCCATTGTTGATGGAGTTGGAGTTGATATTGACCTGGTCCAGATGCAGGTCCGCGCCCGCTTTCAGCGTGTGCTTGCCCAGGACTTTGGAGAGACTCTCGGTTCCCTGATAGGTGTTGTTTACCTGGCGCTCGCCGGTTACGTCGACGCCGATGGTGAAATCGTTGAAGGAGACATTTTCCACGCCTTCGGCGGCAGGATTGAGGGGCACAATGCCCAGCGTGCCGGCTCCTTCCACAAAGCCTTGCGAGGCGAGGGTGGGGCCGACGCCGCCTATCGGCTGCCCAATCTTGTTGGCATTGCGCAGATAGCTGAAGTGCAGTTCATTGACCATGGTTGCGCTCCAGGGCCGGGTCCATCCCAAATTCACCAACTGGGCGCGGCCGCGGGAAACGGCGTTGAATCCGGGCACGCTGGCGCCGCCTTGCGCGGTCGGGTAGGGATTGTCCAGATCGTAGCCGTCGCGGAAGTAGTAGGCCGACAGGTTGCCCAGG
>JAATFE010000284.1 GCA_015655365.1 Terriglobales bacterium | reverse complement strand
CGCCGTATGAGGAGGCATCGGCATGGCTATTTGCCTCCCGCGGCGGGGTGGCTGCCGGAGCCGCTGACGAAGACCTTTTCGCCCTCGATGATGGAGTCGGGCGGATCCTGGATCACCTGATCGTTGGCGTTGAGGCCGGCAATGATTTGCACATTGGCGCCGTCATCCTCGCCGATGACGACCGGAGCCAGATGCGCCACGTCGCCATTGACCACGGTGCCTACGCGCAGGCCTTCCTTGCGGAAGATGAGGGCGGCAGCGGGCACGATCAAGGTGGGGCCGGCGGACTGGGTTTTGAAGTGGACCTGGGCGAGCGAACCGGGGAGCAATTCACCGGCCTTGTTATCCACATCGATTTCCACAAGCAGGGTGCGGTTGGACGGGTCGATGGCTTCGGCGGTGCGGGTCAGCGTGCCCTGGTAGGTCTTTCCGGCGTGCTCGGCAAAGGTGAGGTCGATTTTGGAACCGCGCTTGACGTTCTGCGAATAGACCTGGGGCAGATTGGCGTAGACGCGCAGGGTCTGGATGGCCTGGAGGTGAAACAGCTCCTTGCCCGCGCCGGTGTCGATCAACTGCCCGGTGTCGACGGTGCGCGCGGTGACCACACCATCGAAGGGCGCATAGACCCTTTGGAAGGACTGCAACTCGCGGAGCCGCTGCACGTTGGCTTGTGCGGAGTGGACGGCTGCCAAGGTGGCCGCGGCCTGGTTGACGAAGGTATCGGTGTCCTGGCGGGAGACGGCGTTGGTTTTGACCAGTCCGGAGTAGCGTTCGGCCTGGATGCGGGCGTTGTTGGCGGTGGCCTGGGCGGTGACCAGATCGGCCTGGGCCTGGGCCAGTTGCTGATCCACTTCAGGAGTGGAGATGGTCGCCAGCAATGCGCCCTTTTTGACCCTGGCGCCGATGTCGTAGTACCAGCGAGTGAGATAGCCGGAGGTGCGGGCGTAGATGGGCGAGTCGGTCAGGGCGCTCACGTTGCCGGGGAGCACAAGGGAGTCGCTGGGAGCGCCGAGCTTGGGAGCGGCGAGGATGACCGTGGGAGGGGCCAGTTCGCTCGTGGAGCGGGCCAGCGCCTTTTCGGAGCCCATGCGGCTCCAGATGCCGAAGCCCGCCAAGGCAGCGGCGACGACGAGTACGCCCACGACGCCCACGATGGCCCGGCTGGTGGGGATGGGATTCTGTTCTGGTGCAGACTCGTGGCCGTGGGCCGGCTTCTGGTCCGCGGGGGAGTTCGGATTCGGTTCGTTGATCATGAAGAGCTACTCCATTGTCGTGTCAAACTCGTCGAATGTTGCGGCCGAAGAAGCGCCGAGAGCTGCTTTGCGGCGGCGTTCCAGCCTTCCGTGGACCAAGGAGAAAAAGGCTGGGACGAAGAACAGAGTGGCCACAGTGGCCAGCAGCAGGCCGCCGATGACGGCGCGGCCGAGGGGTGCGTTTTGCTCGCCGCCGTCGCCCAGGCCCAGCGCCATGGGCACCATGCCGATGATCATGGCCAGGGCGGTCATCAGCACCGGCCGCAGGCGTACAAAGCCGGCATTCAGCGCGGCGCGGCGCGCATCGCCCACCAGCACTTCCAACTGTTCGCGGGCAAAGGTTACCACCAGGATGGAGTTGGAAGTGGCCACGCCCATGCACATGATGGCGCCGGTAAGCGCCGGGACGCTGAGCCGGGTGTGGGTGAGGAAGAGGAACCAGACGATGCCGGCCAGGGCCGCGGGCAGGGCCGCGATGATGAGGAACGGGTCGAGCCAGGACTGGAAATTGACCACAATGAGCAGGTAGACCAGAAGGATGGAGAAGGCGAGGCCGGCCAGGAGGCCGAAGTAGGAGGCCTTCATGGTCTCGCTTTGGCCGCGCAGGACGAAGTGCGAGCCGCGCGGCAACTGGTCCTGGTGACGGGCAATGATACCTTCCATGCCGTGGGTGACTGCGCCCAGGTCGGTTCCGTCGACGTTGGTGTAGATGTCGATGACGGGCTGAACGTCGTAGTGGCTGACGGTGCCCAATTCGGTGCCGGGGGTGATGGTGGAGAGGTTGCCCAGCACATCGACCGGCTGGGGAACTCCGGGCACGCTGGTGGAGGGCGAGGTGGACCGGGCGGCGGCGCTGGCCTGCTGCGAGGCGGCGGAGCCGGTGACGGGCAGGCTTTTCAGGGCGGAGAGCGAGTCGATATTGTATTGCGGGGCCTGGGTGGCCACGTTGTAGCTGACGCCGTTCCTGGGGTCGAGATAGAAGCTGGGGCTGGTCTGGAAGCTGCCGCTGAGGGCAACGAGCAGGCTTTGCGCCACGTTCTGCTGCGTCAGTCCGAGGGACTGGGCGCGGGTGCGGTCCACGTTCACCGTCATGTTGGGATAGTCGAAGGGCTGCTGAATGCGCGCATCGGCAGCGCCGGGAACGTAGCGAACTTCGTTGAGCACTTTCTCGGCCAAGGCCCGGTTGCCATACAGATTAGGACCGACGATCTGGATGTCGATGGGAGCGGAGAGACCGAAGTTGAGGATCTGGGTCACGATGTCGACGGGGAGCACATAGAAGGTGACGCCGGGATACTGGCGGGACAGAACGGTGCGCAGGTCTTCGACATAGGCCGCGGTGGGGTGGTGGTCTTCGCTCAACTGGACCTGGATGTCGGCGTCGGCGGGGCCGACGGGAGCCGAGGTGGAGTACGAGAGGTTCAAGCCGGAACTGGGCAGGCCGATGTTATCGACGATGGTGACCACTTCTTTGGCGGGAATCTGGGAGCGGATGGTCGAGTCGATGTGATCACAGAGCGAGGCGGTTTCTTCGATGCGGGTACCGGTGCGTGCGCGAACGTGAATCTTGAACTGGCCGGCATCTACCGAGGGGAAGAAGTCCTGACCCAGCCACGGCTCCAACAGGAAGACGGAACCGAGCGCAAAGACGGTGAAGAGGATGAGAAAGAATCCGGCGTTATCGACGCACAGGGTGAGCAGACGCAAGTAGGCGTGGCGGAATTTTTCGAAGTTGGTTTCGAAACCCTGTTGAAAGCGAACGAGAGGGTTGCGGCTGGTGCGTTTTCTTTCGGCTTCGGCGTCGTCGTGCTCCTTGAGCAGATACATGGCCATGGTGGGCACAACGGTACGGGAGAGCAGGTAGCTGGCCAGCATGGCGAAGACCACGGCCTCGGCCATGGGGACAAACAGGTAACGCGCCACGCCGCTGAGGAAGAACATGGGGACGAAGACGATGCAGATGGAGAGGGTGGAGACGAGGGCCGGGGTAGCGATTTGGGCCGCGCCGTCGAGGATGGCCTGCTCGATCTCCTTGCCCGACTCCAGGTTCCGGTTGATGTTTTCAATTTCGACGGTGGCGTCGTCGACCAGGATGCCGACGGCCAAGGCCAAGCCGCCGAGCGTCATGATGTTGATGGTCTCGTGCAGGGTGTAGAGCACGATGAGCGAGCAGAGGATGGAGAGCGGAATGGAGACCGCGATGATGACGGTGGAGCGAAAACTGCCCAGGAAGACCAGGATCATGATGGCAGTAAGGCAGGCTGCGATGAGCGCCTCGCGGACCACGCCGTTGATGGCGCTGCGGACGAAGATCGACTGATCGGAGAGGGCGTTGACGCGCAATTGCGGGGGCAACTGCCCCTTGATGCTGTCCAGCTTGGCGCGGATGCCGGAGATGATGTCCAGGGTAGAGGCCGAGCCGGTCTTCATGATGCTCAAGATGATGGCGCGGCGGCCGTCGACGCGCACGACGTTGGTTTGGGGGGCGTATCCGTCGCGCACGTGGGCCACGTCGCGAATGTAGATCACCGCGCCGTTGACAGCCTTGATGGGCAGGTCGTTCAGGTCGTTGACGGCCTGCGGAGCGGAGTTGGTTTCGATCGCATACTCGAAGCGGTCGATCTTCATGGTGCCGGAGGGCGCGATCAGGTTCTGCGCGGAGACGGCGTTGACCACATCGGAGGGGGAAAGGCCCTTGGCCTGGAGGGCGTGCAGGTCCAGGTCGACTTGGACCTGACGGGGTTTGCCGCCGTAAGGAAAGGGCGTTTGCGCTCCCTCGATGGTGGCCAACTGGGTGCGGATATTGTTGGTGGCCACATCGTTCAACTGTTGCTCGTTCATGCCCTGCCCGGAGATGCCGAGCATGAGGATGGGCACGCTGGAGGCGTTGTACTGGATGATGAACGGCGGAGTGGTTCCGGGGGGCAGGCTGCGCAACTGCACCTGGCTGACCGCGGTGACCTGGGCCACGGCGCTGCCGATGTTGACGTGCGGCTGGAAGAAGATCTTGATGATGGAAATGCCATTGAGCGACTGCGACTCGATGTGCTCGATGTCGTTGACCGAGGTGGTCATGCCGCGCTCGCTGTTGGTCACGATGCGGTTGGCCATCTGGTCCGCAGAAAGGCCGTTGTATCCCCAGACCACCGTAACAACGGGGATGTCGATGTTGGGGAAGATATCCGTGGGCATCGAAAGGATGCTGAAGACGCCCAGGATCAAAATCAAGAACGCAAAGACGGCAAAGGTGTAAGGCCGCCGTAGCGCAAGCCGGACAATCCACATCATAGGGCTGATTCTCGTTCCTGAGCAGGGATGCGCACGTAATAGCAGATGCCTGAAGGATGCTGCCTGACTTGGGGATCAAGAACAGGCGTGCAACTGCGGTAGTACGGCTTTAACCGGCTCTCGGGGTCGGGGCAGACGGAAAGACCGCCCAATCCCGACTTAATCATACAATTTGATTCTACCGAGCGAAGGCGCTGGAAAGCCGTCAATTTTTGCGCTCTACCGTATGGTGAGGCGCGCAACCTTAAGACAAGCTGAACCCATGAAAAAGGTTCAGAATAGAGATGGGTCATTTCCGGCATAGCCGAACCCACAAGCAGTGCACGTCCCGAAATGCGCGAGAGCGGACGAAACTCTGGATGTTAGTTTTACGTCCGTAGAAAAGATAGGCGGGCATTGTTATTGTGCCCGGATAGCGGCAACCAAGCCCACACGGTGGGCATTCACACAAAAAGAAACGACGGAAATCGACACCATGTCCATAGAAGGCACTCCAGAGTCAAAACTGGCCGCAGGCAGCGCGTTGCAAAATGAGTCCACCCCAAAAAGTGGTTGGTTGCGCATTGTCGTCTACCTGGTACTGGCAACCGCTTTAGGTTTAATTGTTTGGCGGGTATACCAGAACCAGCAGCAGACCGCAGCGGCCACCGCCAAGCAGGCGGCGGCGCTGCAGGGCCGGCCGATTCCGGTGCAAGTGGTCACGGTGGAACAGCGGCCCATGCCGATCTATCTGACGGCGCTGGGTACCGTAACTCCCTACATGAGCGTGACGGTGAAGTCGCGCGTGAGCGGGGAACTGCTGCCGGTGAAGTTCACGGAAGGGCAGCAGGTGAGGGCGGGGCAGACGATCATGACGATCGACCCCAGGCCCTACAAGGCCGCGCTCGACCAGGCCAAAGGCACGCTAGCGCACGATCAAGCGCTGCTGAAGAATGCGCAGGCCGAGTTCAAGCGCTACAAAGCACTTTACGACGCCGGCGTGACTTCCAAAGAGACGATGGAAACCGACGAGGCCAACCAAGGCCAGTACGAGGGCGCCATCGCGTCGGACAAGGCGGCGGTCGAGACCGCGCAACTGCAACTCAACTGGTGCTACATCCAATCGCCGATCAGCGGCCGGATTGGCCTGCGGCTGGTGGACCCCGGCAACATCGTGACCGCCAGTACGACCAACCTGGTGGTGATCAACCAGTTCGAGCCGATGGCGGTGGACTTTACGCTGCCGGAGAACCAGCTTCCGCAGGTGCTGCACAAACTGGCCGCGGAGAAGCGCTTGCCCGCAGATGCCTACGATCGCGGCGACGTGCAAAAGATTGCCTCAGGTCAACTGCTGACGGTGGACAACCAGATCGACACCACCACCGGCACCGACAAGTTGAAGGCGGTTTTCAACAACAAGGACCAGCAGCTTTTCCCCAACCAGTTTGTGAATATTCACCTAATTTTGGAAAATCGTTCCAATGCACTGGTGGTGCCTTCCGCGGCGATCCAGACCGGAATGCAAGGCACGTTTGTGTGGGTGGTGGAGCCCGACGCCAAGGGGCAGATGGTGGCCAAGAACCAGCACGTCGACGTGGAGATGGTCGAAGGGCAGCTTAGCATTCTGAGCAACGGGTTGACGGTGGGACAAAAAGTTGTGGTGGATGGCGCGGACAAGTTGCGCCAAGGCCAGATCGTGACCCTAACCGGCGGCTCGAGGCAGAAGGGCGGCCAGGGGCAGGCAGCACCGGCAAGTCCGGATAGCAGCGCGAGCCCGGAGTCCGGTCACAAGCACGGCCAGGGGAACGGCCACCCCACGGTAGGAGCGCTCTCGGTTCCCGAGTCCGTTCCAGGGCACGGCGGAAAGGGTAACGGCAGACCCGAGAAGAAGGAGCAGCAGTGAATCCCTCCCGGCCATTCATTCTGCGCCCGGTAGCGACCTCGCTACTGATGGCGGCCATCCTGCTGGCAGGTTTCGTGGGCTACCTGCAGTTGCCGGTCTCTGCTTTGCCCGAGGTCGATTACCCAATCATCCAGGTGTTGACTTTCTATCCCGGCGGCAGCCCCGAAGTGCTGGCTTCGTCGGTCACCGCGCCCCTGGAGCGCCAGTTTGGGCAGATGCCCGGGCTGAAGCAGATGAACTCGACCAGCTCCGGCGGCGGCTCGGTGATTACGCTCGAGTTCAACCTGGACGAGAGCATCGATGTGGCGGAGCAGGAAGTGCAAGCGGCGATCAACGCCGGGAGCAGCTTCTTGCCCGCGGACCTTCCGAATCCGCCTATCTACAGCAAGGTGAACCCGGCCGACGCGCCGATCATGACGCTGGCGCTGACCTCCGACTCACTCGCTTTGGACAAGATCGAGGATGCGGCGGATACGAACCTGGCGCAGAAGATCTCCCAGGTGACCGGGGTGGGCATGGTTTCGATCGCCGGCGGCCAGAAGCCGTCGGTCCGCGTTCAAGCCAACCCGACCCAGTTGGCGGCCTATAACCTGAGCATGGAGGACCTGCGCACGTCGCTTGCGGCGGCCAACGTGGATCAGGCGAAAGGCACGCTCAACGGCGCGCGCCAGACCTTCACCATCAATGCCAACGATCAACTGATCACCAGCGACGATTACAAGCCGGTGATTGTGGCCTATCGCAACGGCGCCGCGGTGCGGGCCTCCGATGTGGCCACCGTCGTGGACGCCGCGGAGAACAACCAGCAGGCCGCGTGGATGGGCCGCCATCCCGCTGTCATCGTGAACATTCAGCGTCAGCCGGGGGCAAACATCATCGCCGTGGTGGACCGCATCCAGAAGCTGCTGCCGCAGTTGCAGACCAGTCTGCCGGCTTCGGTGCAGGTGAAGGTGCTGACCGATCGCACCGTCACCATTCGCGCCTCGGTCAAGGACGTGGAGTTCGAGTTGATGCTGACCGTCGCCCTGGTGGTGATGGTCATCTTCCTTTTCCTGCGCAACCTGGCGGCTACCGTCATTCCCTCGATTGCGGTGCCGCTTTCGATTGTGGGCACCTTCGGGGTGATGTACCTGCTGGGGTATAGCCTCAACAACCTAACGCTGATGGCGCTGACCATCTCGACCGGCTTCGTGGTGGACGATGCCATCGTGATGATCGAGAACATCTCCCGCTTCATCGAAGAAGGCCTGACCCCGATGCAGGCGGCTCTCAAGGGCAGCGAACAGATCGGCTTCACGATCATGTCGCTGACGGTTTCGCTGATCGCGGTGTTGATCCCGCTGCTGTTCATGAGCGACGTGGTGGGTCGCCTGTTCCGCGAATTCGCGATTACCCTGGCCGTTACCATCATGGTTTCCGCGGTGGTTTCGCTGACCCTGACGCCGATGATGTGTTCGCGCATTCTTAAAGGCAAGAAGGATGCCAGCCAGACGCGCTTTTACTACTGGTCGGAGAAGGTCTTCAACTCGATCATTGCGTTTTACGGGCGCACGCTGCGGGTGATTCTGCGCTACCGGTTTATCACCTTGCTGGTCACGATCGCCACGCTGGTGTGCACCATTCTGCTTTTCCTCGTGGTTCCCAAAGGCTTCTTCCCGGTGCAGGATACGGGCGTGATTCTGGGCATCAGCGAGGCGCCGCAGACGGTGAGTTTTGCGAGTATGGCACAGCGGCAGCAGAAGCTCGTCGATGTGCTGCTCGAGGACCCGGCGGTGGACAACATCTCCTCGTTTATCGGCGTGGACGGAACCAATCCCACGCTGAACTCGGGGCGCATCCAGATCAACCTGAAGCCGCTGGACGAGCGCAAGATCTCGGCCACCGAAGTGATTCACCGGCTACAGCCGAAGATGGACGCGATTGACGGGATTCAGCTCTTTCTGCAACCGCTGCAAGATTTGACGGTGGAAGATCGCGTCAGCCGCACGGAGTTCCAGTATTCGCTGGAGGACCCGGACCAGAACGAACTGGCCAGATACACGCGGCTGATGGTGGAGGAACTGGCCAAGGAAAAGGTCGTTACCGACGTAGCCAGCGACTTGCAGGATCAGGGCCTGGGGGCCAAGCTGGTGATCGATCGCGACACCGCTTCGCGCCTGGGCATCGCGATGGCCGACATCGACAACACGCTTTACGATGCATTCGGTCAACGGCAGGTTTCCACAATCTTCACCCAGTTGAACCAGTACCACGTGGTGATGGAAGTGGGAAAGAACTTCCAGACCGACCCGGCAACGCTGAACAGCCTTTACGTCAAGTCGGCGAACGGCACCCAGGTGCCGCTCGGCATATTGGCTCACTGGGAGCAGTCAAAGGCGCAACTGTCGATTGGCCACCAGGGACAGTTCCCCTCGACCGTGGTCAGCTTCAACCTGGCGCCGGGCAAGGCGCTGGGCGATGCCGTGCAAGCGGTGAAGTCCGTGGAGCAACGCATCCAGATGCCGGCCGGCATCAACTCCAGCTTCCAGGGAACGGCGGCGGCCTTCCAGACCTCGCTCTCCAACGAACCGCTGCTGATTCTGGCCGCGCTGGTGACGGTCTACATTGTGCTGGACGTGCTCTACGAGAGCTACATGCGCCCCATCACGATCATTTCGTCGCTGCCCTCGGCAGGCATGGGCGCATTGCTGGCCCTGATCATTACGCGCACGGACTTCAGCGTGATCGCGTTGATCGGCATCATTCTGCTGATCGGCATTGTGCAGAAGAACGCCATCATGATGATCGACTTTGCGCTGCAAGCCGAGCGCATGGAAGGCAAGACGGCGGAGGAAGCCATCTTCCAGGCCTGCCAATTGCGTTTCCGGCCCATTCTGATGACCACGATGGCCGCCATGCTGGGCGGTTTGCCGCTGGCTTTGGGCGGCGGCGTGGGCGCCGAGTTGCGCAAGCCGCTGGGCATCGCGATTGTGGGCGGATTGCTGGTTTCGCAGGTGCTTACCCTTTACACCACACCCGTGGTCTATCTCTACTTCGACAAGCTGGCCAAGCGTTTGAAGCCGCGCGACCTCGAAGCAGAAAACAAACCCGACTTCGAGCAAGAAGCGGTCAGCGCGGACTAGGAGACTGAAGCAATGCATCTATCCGCGCCATTTATCAAGCGCCCGGTGGCCACGTCTCTGCTGAGCCTGGCCCTGCTGCTGGCGGGTTCCGTTGCCTATTCGATTCTTCCCGTGGCCTCGCTGCCGGACGTCGATTTCCCGGTGATCAGCGCGAACGCTGGATTGCCGGGAGCCAGCCCGGAGACGATGGCATCGGCGGTTGCCACCCCGCTGGAGCGCCAGTTTGGACGCATCGCCGGAGTCAACCAGATGACTTCGTCGAGCTCGCTGGGATCGGCATCGGTGACGATGCAGTTCGACCTGAACCGCGACATCAACGCGGCGGCACGGGACGTGCAGGCGGCTATCAATGCCGCGCGCAGCCAGTTGCCTTCGTACCTGCCGCAGAATCCGAGCTATCGCAAGACCAATCCGGCCGACGCGCCGATTCTGATTTTGACCTTGACCTCGGACGTCGAGTCGCGGCCGCAAATCTACGATATTGCCGATTCGATCCTGGCGCAGAAGATGTCGCAGATCGATGGCGTGGGCCAGGTGATGGTGGGCGGGGGCGCGAGTCCTGCGGTGCGCGTCGAACTGAACCCGATGCAACTGGGCGCGAACGGCGTGGGCCTGGAGGCGGTGCGCACCGCCCTGGCCAGCGCCAACGCCAACCGCCCCAAAGGGGCCTTTCAGGACGCCGATCACCGTTGGGCGATCAGCGACAACGATCAGATATTCAAAGCACGCGATTACGCGCCCATCGTTGCGGGGTACAACGCGGCGACCGGTGCGCCGGTGCGTGTTTCCGACCTGGGCATGGTCAAGGACTCCAGTTCCGACATTCGCACCATGGGCATCTCGGGCATCAACGGAGAAAAAGACGCGTCGGGCAAGATGGACGACGCGATTCTGCTGATCGTCTTCAAGATTCCGGGCGCCAACGTGATCGCCACGGTGGATCGGGTGATGGCCGAGCTGCCGCGCTTGCAGGGAGCGATTCCGCCCACGATCAAGATTCACGTGGCCGTGGATCGCACGGCCACGATTCGCTCCAGCGTGCGGGATGTGGAGGTTTCACTACTCATCAGCGTGGTGCTGGTGGTGCTGGTGGTTTTCATGTTCCTGCGCGAGGTGTGGTCCACGCTGATTCCGTCGGTAGCGGTTCCCCTGTCGCTGGTGGGAACCTTTGGCGTGATGTACATGCTGGGTTACACCATCGACAATCTCTCGCTGATGGCGCTGACCATCTCGACCGGATTTGTGGTGGACGACGCCATCGTGGTGATCGAGAACATCACGCGCTACCTGGAAATGGGGATGAAGCCCTACGAAGCCGCGATGAAGGGCTCCAAGGAGATCGGCTTCACGGTGCTCACGATGAGCGTTTCGCTGATCGCCGTCTTCATTCCGATTCTGCTGATGGGCGGCATTGTGGGCAAGCTCTTCCGCGAGTTTGCAGTTACGCTTTCGGTGGCCATCGCGGTTTCGCTGCTGGTGTCATTGACCACCACGCCGATGCTCTGCGCACATTTTCTGAAGGCGCGGGACGAGAGCAAGCATGGGAGCATCTATCGCGCCAGCGAGCGCGCCTTCGATTGGCTTCACGGGGAATACGCCACGGCGCTGCGCTGGATTCTGCGCCATCAAGCATTCATGCTCGGGGTCGTCGTCTGCACCATTGCGCTGAATTGCTACCTGTTTGTCAAAGTGCCCAAGGGCTTCTTTCCGCAGCAGGACACAGGCCGCATGAGCGGCACGATTCGCGCCGCGCAGGACACCAGTTTCGAGTCCATGAGGGGCAAGGCGCAACAACTGTCGGAGGCGGTCTATGAAGATCCGGCCATCCAGTCGGTGACCTCCTTTGTGGGCGGCAGCTCGAACGTAGGCCGCATGTTCGTTGCGCTGAAGCCGCTCGAAGATCGGCCTGGGCGCGTAAGCGCCGACCAGGTGGTCGGCCGCCTGCGCAGAAAGACAGCAGGCGTTCCGGGAGCGCAGCTATTTCTCCAGGTGCAGCAGGATATTCAGGTGGGCGGACGGCAGGCGGACGCGCAGTACCAGTACACGCTTTCGGACGAGAATCTGAACGAACTGAACGATTGGGCGCCGCGTTTGCAGGCGCGCATGAGAACGATGGAGCAACTGCGCGACGTTTCGTCGGATCAGCAGAACCAGGGCCTTTCCGCCGACCTAGTGATCGATCGCGACACCGCCTCACGGCTGGGGATAACGGCCAACGCTATCGACCAGGTACTCTACGACGCCTTTGGCCAGCGCGAAGTCTCGACCATGTACAGCGGCATCAACCAATACTTCGTGGTCATGGAAGTGGACCCCAAGTACCAGCAAAGCCCGGACTCGCTGAACGGAATCTACGTGAAGTCCAGTACGGGCGACATGGTTCCGCTTTCCACCTTTGCCCACTACGAAACGCGGCGCACTTCGCTACAGGTGAACCACCAGGGACAGTATCCGGCAATCACGCTGACCTTCAATCTGGCTCCGAATGTGGCCTTGGGCGACGCCGTCACGGCGCTCGAAAAAGCGCAGCGCGACATGGGCATGCCCAGTTCCGTGCACGCCACTTTCCAGGGCACCGCACAAGCGTTCCAGGATTCGCTCAAGAACGAGCCATACCTCATTTTGGCCGCGCTGGTTGCGGTTTATATCGTGCTGGGCATTCTGTATGAGAGCCTGGTGCACCCGATGACCATTCTTTCTTCGCTGCCTCCGGCCGGGGTGGGCGCCATTCTCGCCCTGATGCTGACCGGAACCGATTTGAGCATCATCGGGATCATCGGCATCATCCTGCTGATAGGCATTGTGAAGAAAAATGCGATCATGATGATCGACTTTGCCTTGCAGGCGGAGCGCGATCAGGGATTGCCGCCGACCGAGGCGATTTATCAGGCCTGCCTGCTGCGCTTCCGACCAATCATGATGACCACCATGGCGGCGCTGTTCGGCGGACTGCCGCTGGCCATCGGCATGGGCGTGGGATCGGAACTGCGCAGGCCGCTGGGCATCACCATTGTGGGCGGCCTCATCGTTTCGCAGATGCTCACCCTGTTCACAACGCCGGTGGTTTACTTGTTCTTCGACAAGCTGCAATGGAAGGTGATGAAGCTGCACAAGGTGGGCGCGGAGATGGAAGAAGCGGCGGGAGACTGAAAACAGTTGTCAGTAGTCAGTTGGGCCTTCCCATCCTTTCTGCCCTTTTCTGAGGAGAGGGCGACAGAGACCTTTCTTTTTTGGGACAGAGTTTTCGCCTTCTATTCGCGCTATACTTCCGTGCGAGGAGAATCCTCCGGGAGAACGGGCGTGGAAAAACTGGATCTGAAAAAGCAATGGAAGCACCTATACCAGCCAGCGGCGGGCGCGGTGACAGCGGTGGATGTTCCGCCGCTTACTTACCTGATGGTGGACGGACAGGGCGATCCCAACACCTCGCAGAGCTTTCAGGAAGCGGTCGAAGCACTCTACTCGCTCTCGTACACGCTGAAGTTCACGCTCAAGAAGAGCCCGCGCGCCATTGACTATGGGGTGATGCCGCTGGAAGGCCTGTGGTGGGCCGACGATCCGCGGGTCTTTCACACCGCGGACAAGTCCACATGGAAGTGGACGACGATGATTCTGCAACCGGAGTTCATTGGCAAGGCGCAGGTGGACGCCGCCTTCGACGAGGTGCGGAAAAAGAAGAACCCCGCAGCTTTGGACCGGGTCCGCTTTGAGACGCTAACCGAGGGTGAGTCAGCGCAGATTCTGTATGTGGGGTCGTTTGCGGACGAGGGGCCGACCATCCAGCGGGTGCACGACTTCATCCACACCGCCGGGAAGCAGTTACGCGGCGAGCACCATGAGATTTACCTGAACGATCCGCGGCGGACTGCGCCGGAAAAGCTGAAGACCATTTTGCGGCAGCCCATGGGATAGAGGAGAGCGCTGCTCTCGGGCCAGGCTTTTCTGCTTTCCCACCCATTCCGCACAGAACGCGGAATGGATGGGGCACGGAGCGCATATCCGCTAGAGCGTTTTCAATCTGAGTGTTTACAGTTCAGATGGGAATCTGCAGTTTCCCGCCCTTTGTGCAAAGAACGCACAAAAGATGGGGCACCCAGAGTTTTGTTAATACTTGAATCGAAAACGCTCTAGCCAATCGATCAGTCCGCGAAGGTCGCTTCCTGGACTTTGGCCTGCTCGATCAGCGTTACCGGATAGTAGGCGTTGCGGGTGTACTGCTTCACCATGCGGTTGGTGTTGAAGTAGGAGCCGTTGAAGGCCAGGGTGTTGCGCATCAGGCGGGCCCATTTTCCGGGCGTTTCCAAGTAGAGCGGCACCACGGCGGTTTCCAGTTTCTTGTAGAGCGAAGTTGCTTCTTCGTTGTCGTCCGCGCCGTCTTCGATAGCCCAGCCGGTGACCCCTTCGACGCAGCCCTCGATCCACCAGCCATCCAGAATCGAGAGGCTGGGAACGCCGTTGAGGGCCGCCTTCATGCCGCTGGTGCCGGAAGCCTCATAGGGACGCCGGGGGGTGTTGACCCACACGTCGACGCCCGCGGTGAGCATCGCGCCCAGCTTCCAATCGTAGTTTTCCAGGTAGACGATCCGGAGGATGCCGTTGGAGAATTTGGCGGCATCTTCGATCACTTTCTGGATCAGGGCCTTGCCGGGCTCGTCCTGGGGGTGGGCCTTGCCGGCATAGATGATTTGCAGGCCGCCCGCCGCAGTGGCGATTTCCACCAGCCGCTCGGGATCGGTGAACAGAAGCGTGGCCCGCTTGTAGGTGGCCACGCGCCGGGCAAAGCCCAGGGTGAGCACGTTGGGATTGAGCACCAGGCCGGTGCGCGCGGCTACCTCGGCCAGCAAGGAATCTTTGGCTTGCGCATGGGCCTTGAGAATGTCCTTCTCCGGCAGGTCGATCGCGTTGCGGACGTAGAGGTTGTCGCGACGCCACGCGGGGATATGCTCATCGAGCATCTTCTGGACCGGCTCGGAGGTCCACGTGGGCGCGTGCACGCCGTTGGTGATCGAGTCGATGGCGAACTCCGGGAACATTTCGCGCGAGACCTTGCCGTGCTGCATGGCCACGCCGTTGGCATAGCGCGAGAAGCGCAGGGCCAGCAGGGTCATGTTCAACATGTCGTCGCGGAAGCAGCCCAGCCGCTCCAGCCGAGCGGTGCGGTCGCCGCCCAGGATGCGGATGGTCTGCTCGGTCGAAAAGCGGTCGTGGCCGGCAGGAACCGGGGTATGGGTGGTAAAGACGCACTTGTTACGCACCTGCTCGATGTCGGTGTCGGTGGCCGCGCCCAGCGGTCCGCCGCCCAACTGGCTCTCCAGCAGCGCCAGCGTCAGCAGCGCCGCGTGGCCTTCGTTCATGTGGTAAACGTTGATCCGGTGACCCAGGGCATTGGCCATGCGCGCGCCGCCCATGCCCAAAACGATTTCCTGCTGGAGGCGGTAGTTGGTGTCGCCGCCATAGAGGTGATCGGTGAGGCCGCGATCCCATCCGGAGTTGCCGTCCACATCGGTGTCCAGCAGGTAGATGGGCACAACGTGACCGTAACGGCCAACCAGCTCGTAGCGCCAACAACGCACGGTCACGGTACGGTCTTCAATGGAAACCGTGATCCGGGCGGGTTCTTCGACGCAGAAATCCGCGGGATTCCATGTCTGGACGTCTTCGCGCTGCATCCCATTGGTATCCAGATGCTGCTCGAAGTAGCCCTTGCGGTGCAGCAACGAGAAGGCCACCAGAGGAACGCCCAGGTCGGCGGCGGAACGAAGCGTGTCTCCGGCCAGCACACCCAGGCCGCCAGAGTAGGTGGGCATGACGGGGTTGATTGCGATCTCCATCGAGAAGTACGCGACGAGGCCTTCGGTCGGAAAGACTTCGTACGTAAACGGCTTCAGCAGTTTTGGATCCATAGTTTTTATTTTCTCCGCCGCACTTCAAAAAACCACCGAGTAGCGGCCTGTGAATAGGAAGACCGGGGAGGCCGGCCGCAAGGCTGAGAACTCCCCGGTCTTCTTGAAACGAAACTCCTCATGATTTTACCAAGAAGCGCCTCGATGCTGCATCGGTTGCACTTAGAGCGGTTCCACAATCTACGTGCCCCGATTCTCATCGTGCAAGGTGCCATTTTCTTGAGGAAAATGCCACTTGAGAGCAGTGGTTTCGGGATACAGCAATTGTGGAACCGCTATAGATGCACTGTCCGGCCCCGCGCCACCAAAAAAGCGGGCGGCTCCGTCGATGGGATCCGCCCGCCGTTCGTTCATTCGGGAAAGAGGGAAAAATGCCGAGCCCTGTTATTCCAGGCGATGAGCGCCGCCCGAGGCGTGGCAGATGTGAATTTGCGGCTCGATGCCGGTTTTGGCGGCATACCGCTTGCCCAGTTCCGCGGCAAAAGCCTTGGCCTGACTCTGCTCCACCAGATTGATGGTGCAGCCGCCGAAGCCGCCTCCGGTGAGGCGCGCGCCGATCAGGCCGGGCAAATCCTGCGCCAACTCGACCATCAGGTCGGCCTCGACGCAACTGCCCTCGAAATCCTTGCTATAGCTCCGGTGCGCCTCGGCCATGAGCCGGCCCACTTCGGCCAGGTCGCCCTTTTCCAGGGCCTTTTCGGCGGCAACGGTGCGCAGGTCCTCGCTGATGACGTGGCGCGCGCGGAGCAAGGACTTGGGCTCCATCTCGTGGCCCCACTTCTCCAGATCGTCGAGGGTGGCGTCGCGCAGAAAGGGAACGCCGCCACGGTGGCTGTCGATGACGGCGCAGGCGGCTTCGGACTCGCGACGGCGGGTGGGATAGTCGCCCCCGGCAATGGAGTGCTTGACCATGGTGTTGGCGATGACCAGCGCGATGTGGGCGGGAATGGGGGCCAGCTTGAAGCTCAGGTCGCGGCAATCGAGGAGCAGGGCGTGGTTCTCCTTGCCGTTGGCGGAGATGAACTGGTCCATGATGCCGCAATTGGCGCCCACAAACTCGTTCTCGACACGCTGGCAGAGGCGAGCGAGCACCGGGCCGGGAATGGCGACCCCGATGAGCGAGGTGACGGCCAGCATGGTGACCACCTCGAGGGCGGCGGAGCTGGAGAGACCCGAACCCAGAGGCACGTCGCCCCACAGGCTCAGGCTGAAGCCGGGGATCTTGTAGCCTTCGCCAGCGAGGATGGCAACCACACCGAGCGGGTAATCGCTCCAGTGCTTGCCGGCCTGGGTGGGCGGAGCGGCTGCCTCGAAGGTCTTCTCTTCTCCGTAATTCTCGGAGTAGACGACGATTTTGCCGTCGGTGCGCGGCGAGATGCCGGCCAGGGTGGCAAAGTCGATGGCCACGGGCATCACAAAGCCCTCGGCATAATCGGTGTGTTCGCCGATCAGGTTAACGCGGCCCGGCGCAACAAAAATGGCCGGAACCGCCTGGAAGCGGGCAAGGTGGAGAGAGCGCAAAGCGGCTGGATCATGCATGGGGGGTCACATCCTAGTTCAGCTAACAGCAAACAGCTAACAGTTTTCGGCGAACAGAGGGTTTCGGCTTGGGTCGGCTGGCGAAGGATGCCCGACCGACAGCGACGAAACCCGGGCACGGTTCTAAAGCAGTTCGAGATCAAGAGTCATCGGCCAACGGAAGGATTCGCCGGCGGCCAACGTGCGCGACCAGGGACCTTCAATGCCGAGCGAGTCGACGGGCGCGGTGGTTGGCTCCATGGCGACGCAGTGCTGTTGAAGACCGCCACCCTCCGGGTACCCGTCCTGACAGATCCACAGGCCCAGGTAGGGTGTCGCCGCCGAATCGAAACTGACGCGCAGCCGAACGCCGGCCTTGGGCCGCTCCAGAGCCACCCAATTTTCAGAGGCAGCGAGTGGCCCGGCAAAGAGCTTGTCCCCTACGCCGGAGTGCGTGGGCGTGGAGATGCGCAGGTCGGTCTCGCCGCCCGCAGTGAGCCTGGCAAGCGGCCAGGCCGCGGTACCTCGGCTTTTGTCCAGGCGGTCGTTGCGGGTCCACTCGATGCGCAGGGCCCTGACCGAATCGGGCAACTGCAAAATATCGCCCTCCTCGGCCGCGTAGCCGGGATGCGCCGACCAGGACCAGGGTGTTTCAGCGGTTCCGGTGTTGGTCACCTTGTATTCGGCGGCAATGCGGTAGCCCTTTTCCGTCTGGGTGAGGGCGATGGCGCGTACGAGCTGGAGAGGCAACGAGAAGCACTCGGCGCTCATGGTGACGGAACTGCTGTCGTTGGCGAGAACTTTCCACTCGACGCGCCACGCATCTCCATGATCGGGGACAGCGATGGGACCGTTGACGGTGTCGACGGTGCAGGCTGCGACGGAGGGCAGGCACTCGTCCCAGCCGCTGGCATCGCCTTCGTCAAAGGGCATGGTGCGGTTGCGGGGGCCGTAGGGGGCGAGGGGAGCTTGCAACAACTCTTTGCCTTTGAGGCGGATGGAAGCGACTTTGCCGCCGCAGTGGGGCAAGAGGGTCAGGGCGCAGTCGCCGGCGCAAATGAGAACGTTTTCTTTTTCGACACAAACTACAGATTCCATATCTTCTCTTCTCCCAGAACCCTTACCAGGACGCGGTAAGCCGCTCCCAGATCCGGTCCAGCCAGGCCTCATGTTCCGGTTTCATCAGCACCGAACGCAGGCACGTGACCATGCCCGTCTTCGCCCGATTTTTAACATCGCCGGATGGGCCAAACCACGAACTCGGCAATTGTACAAGAGCGAGGTGCAAATCCCTTGTGGCGCAGGCATCAAAAACATCTTGCGCCAACTGGGAGGCGCGCTCCGGAGTTTCGGCGCGCTGCTTCCACACCACAATATCCAGATCGGGAGCGCCGGCTGTCAACGCCTGAACGTGATCGTCCTGGCGCAAACGGCGATCCAGTTCGAGAGCCGCCCTGCGCCCGCTCATCAGGCCGCGGGCAAACTCGCCGCCCTGGGTCAGAGGCAAAAGCCGCTGCGTGGCCCACAAGGCCACCGCGGCCGCGCCGGCCCTGGAACACTCCAGGCTGATTTCGCCCAGGTGCAACCGGGTTGAAGTGAAGTAGGTATAGGGCGAATCGTGCTTATAGAAGCGCCCCACCGCCGGGTCGCGAAAGAGGACGCAGCCGCAGCCGTAGGGTTGCAGGCCGTGCTTGTGGGGATCGACCACGATGGAGTCGGCCCGATCGATAACCGCGTAGGCCCGGCGCGCCGGCTCGTCGAGCGCCTCGGGAATCAGCCGGAAATAGCCGCCGTAGGCCGCGTCCACATGCACGCGGAAGTTGTATTTCCTCTGGAGCGCCAGAACCTCGTCCAGCGGATCCACGGCGGCCAAGGCCGTGGTGCCCAGGGTGACCACCACCGTGCCCACATTGCCCTTGCGCAGCTCGGCTTCCAGGGCCTCCATACTCATGCGCCCGTGGTTGTCGGCGACGACGCCGGTGTAGTCGATTTTGAGCACGCCGGAGATGCGCTGATGGGTGTAGTGCGCCTGCCGGGAGCCGACGATGCGGCGGCCCGGAGCACACTGATCGGCCACCCAGAGCGCTTCGAGGTTGGCGATGGTGCCGCTGGAAGTCAGATGGCCCAGAAACTTCGTCCAGCCGAACATGGCGGCGATGGCGCGCACGGCTTCAATCTCCATCTCCGAACTGGCTCGGCCGCCGTCGCGCGCATGGTTGTTGGGGTTGACGGTCATGGCCAGCGCATAAGCCGCCCGCGCCACCGGATGCGGCGCCTTGAGCATCTGCCCGGCATAGAGAGGGTGGAAGTAAGGGTAGTTATCGCCGAGCCGGCCGGCTGTAGCTTCCAAGACTTGCTCGATGGCAGCGGTGTCGACGGGGGAGTCATAGGCGGGCAGAGAGGCAAAATGGGTGGCCAGTAGCTCGGTAGCGCGGGAGAGCAAGGCGGGAACAGGGTCCAGTGACATGGCAGCTTTCCTGGTAAAAGAACCTGGAAGTCATTTTAGAGCGGAACCAGAGTTTCTGTGTCCTGTTAGAGCGAAACTAGAGTCCCTGTGGCCCGGAGAGTTTCGTGCAAGGTCGCTGCTCCCTGATGGTCGCGTCGACTTTGGTGTAGTGCTTTCGGGATACAGCAACTCTGGTTTCGCTATAGGTCTCGTGCGGGGTCGCCGCTCCCCGATGGCCGCGTCAATTTGAACGCTGTGCTTTCGGGATATATCGACCTTGGTTTCGCTATAAGCCCAAATTGGTCAACGGGTTCCGAAGTGGGAAGT
>JAATFE010000447.1 GCA_015655365.1 Terriglobales bacterium | reverse complement strand
GGCGCGCATCGAGGGCCTGGCCGAGGCGCATCCTTACCGGCCCGACTCGCTGGCGCAGGGGTCGCTGGAAGTGATCGACCTGTTGCAGCGCTGCCTGGTTGAGATCACCGGCATGGACGCCATCACCTTGCAGCCGGCAGCCGGCGCGCACGGCGAGTTCACCGGCATCCTGCTGGTGCGCGCGTGGCACGAGTCGCAGGGCAATGCACGCAAGAAGATCCTCATTCCCGACTCGGCCCACGGCACCAACCCGGCTTCGGCGGCCATCTGCGGCTACACGGTGGAGACGCTCAAGTCCAACGCAGAGGGGGGCATCGATCTCGAAGCCCTGGCCCGGCAGGTGGACGGGGAAACCGCGGCGCTGATGCTGACCAACCCCTCGACCATCGGGGTGTTCGAGAGCCAGATTGCCGAGATTGCCAAGATTCTCCACGCCAAGGGCGCACTGCTTTACATGGACGGCGCCAACATGAATGCGCTGGTGGGCAAAACCCGGCCGGGCGATTTCGGCGTAGACGTGATGCACCTGAACCTGCACAAGACCTTCTCGACGCCTCACGGCGGCGGCGGTCCCGGCTCCGGCCCGGTGGCCTGCAAGGCGTTCCTGGAGCCATTTTTGCCCGGCCCGGTGCTCGTCCAGGACGAGAACGGCGCGAAGCACTGGGATTACAATCGGCCGCAATCGGTGGGCCGCGTGCGCGCTTTCTATGGCAATGTGGGGATGTTTATTCGCGCCCTGGCCTACATTTTGGCCAACGGCCCGGACGGCTTGCGGCAGACCACGGAGGACGCCGTGCTCAACGCCAACTACATCCGCGCCAAGCTTGCCGACGTCTACGAGCTGCCCTATCAGACGGCCTCGATGCACGAGGTGGTTTTCTCGGACAAGCGGCAGGCGGCCAAGGGCGTGAAGACCGGCGACATCGCCAAGCGGCTGATCGACTACGGCTTCCACCCCTACACGGTCAGCTTCCCGATGATCGTGCACGGCGCCATGATGATCGAGCCCACGGAGAGCGAGCCCAAGGAAGAGCTGGACCTGTTGATCGAGGCCCTGCGTTGCATTGCCAAGGAAGTGGACGAGACGCCGGAGCTGGTGAAGGGCGCGCCCTACTCCACACGGGTTTCAAGGCTCGACGAGGTGCAGGCGGCGCGGAAGCCGATTCTGCGCTGGCGGGCGTCGGAGTAAGCGTCAAGGACATCAATGAAAGCAGAAAGGCCGGGGTGCTTGCCCCGGCCTTCCTGTTTTCTCTCGATTGATTCTGCTTCGACTTTCCGTTCCCAGCCCGGTTACTCCAGCGTCTGCGCCCGGTTACTCCAGCGTCTGCGTCGCTGTTCCCTCGGGGATCTTTACCTGGAACTGGTCGTCGGTGAGGGTCATGTTCTGCACGACCTTTCCCACCGTCAGGACCACCTGGTAATCCTCCATCGGGCGCTTGATAACGATCACGGAGGGGAACCGCACTGTGCCGTAGTCGGCGTACTTGGAGTAAAAGACCTGGGTCTCGAGGTTGCCCTCGTTGTCGTACAAATCCTGCTGGTAAGGCTGCAGATCGTCGCGATGGAAGAGCACGGACCTGACCAGGGTCAACTGCTGGCTGCCGGGCTTGTGGTGCATCACGTTCAAGACGTATTCCGGAGTCACCAGCAAGTGCTTCTTCGAGGCGTCTTCCACCGTATCGGTTTCCGCGGCCACGGAATACATATCGTCCGGGTCCAGCCCACGCAGCACCATGGCGTCGAAGAAGAACCCTGGGCGCAGATTCTCCACCTGGCTGAGGGACTTTTTCTTCAGCGAGTTGGAGCCCTTGACGGCCTTGCTCCTGGACGGAATGTAGAGGGTGAAGTTTTTTCCGTCGCTAACCATGTCGAACATGCGGGTGCCGATGACCGGAACGCGGCCATAGACGCGCAGCATCTCCGGCTTGCGCATGAGGATAATGCCGGGGAACGACGTGAAGTCCTTGGCCAAGCCTTCTTTGCTCTTCACTTGGCTGGCCTGGATGTCGACGGTGGCATTCAGGCTCTGCAATGCGTCCCAGTTGCGATTGACGCGCGCCACCAGATCCTCGGCAGACACGGACTGCACCACCGAAGGCATTCTAGGCACGGGCAGCTTGCGGGTCGTAAACATGCAGCCGGAGAGGAGCAGCAGGGGGAGGACCAGGGTTCCGGCCGCGGCGCGGTAACAGCCCGGGTTCATCGTCCACCTGCCTTTTTTACGGCACTACGATAGCCGGCCACGTTGTGGTTGTGCTCTTCCAGGGTGCTGGCAAACAGCGAACGCCCCTGCGCATTGGCGCCGGAGGCGACAAAGTAGAGATAGTCGGTCCGCGCCGGTTCCATTGCCGCGCGCAAAGAAGGGATGCCTGGGCTGGCCACCGGACCTGGGGGCAGGCCGGGGTGCATGTAGGTGTTGTAGGGCGTATTGTGGCTCAAATCGCTCTGGTAGATAGCGCCGCGCCAGCGGCCCTCAAGCTCCAGCCCATAGATCACGGCAGGGTCGGTCATCAGCGGCATATTCTTGGCCAAGCGATTCTCAAAGACGCTGGCCACCATCGGCCGCTCCGCATCCACTGCTGTTTCCCGTTCGATCAGCGAAGCTATGGTCACCACTGTGTGTAGGTTCTCCTTCAATCCCAGTTGCCCGGCCACGGCCCGGAAGCGCCGCACCATTGCCGCGGCGATCTGTCCCGAAGTTGCCTTGCGGGAAAAGTGATAGGTATCTGGAAACAGGTAGCCTTCGAGGCTCTTGGCCGCGGGGTCCAGATCGCTCACCAACCCGACCTGATCCACGGCCGCGTCAAGAAAACCCTGCCGCGTGCCCAGGCCCGCCTGCTCCAACCGGCCGGCGATCTCAAAGATGCTGGCGCCCTCGGGAACGGTAATTGCCTTGGTAAAAACATCGCCGCGCGCAATCCGCGCATAAACTTCGACCACCGTGGCCGGGTGATCGAAGCGGTACTCGCCGGCCCGCAGGGTTCCCCGCTTCCACCAGCGCATCAAATCGAAAGCGTAGCGGCTGCGAACCACGCCAGCCGATTCCAATTGCCGGCCCATCCGCAGCGTGGAAGAGCCCGACGGCAGCTCGACAAACGTCTCTTCGGTGGGACCGAACGGCGTCAAAATCAGCCATGCAGCGGCTCCGGCCGCCAAAAGCGACACGAGTAGAATCGCCAGCAAGACTCCTGCCGCACCCGAACTCTTTCGTTTCCTGCTTTTCCGTCTGCGGCTTACCATTCCGTTTGTTGTTGGCCCTTCATTAATAGACGCAGGAGAAGCCCGTGAGGATTCGCTACCACTCCGATTGTATCGGGCCGGGTTCCCAAGGTCAGGGCATATCTTCCGCAGCCGGGCCGGGTTAAGCTGGAAGCCAGGAGACCGAAACTGGAAAACCAACCGCGTTATCTCGCCCTCGACGTCGGCAATCGCCGCATCGGTGTGGCCGTGTCGGACGAACTGGGACTGACCGCACAGCCGGTGCTGACCCTGGAACGGCGTCACAACCGCCGCGAGGACTTGCGCTCCCTGGCCCGGCTGGCGCGCCGGTTTGGGGTGGCGGGCATCGTGGTGGGCAATCCGCTTCACCTTTCCGGCGAACTGAGCCCCCAGGCCGTCAAGACCCAGGAGTTCGCCGCTGCGTTGGGCGAACTGACCGGCCTGCCGATCCACCTTTGGGACGAGCGACTGACCTCCCGTCAAGCCCACGAGATTCTGTATGAGGCGGGCCATCCCCGCCAGGAGCATCGCAGTGTTGTGGACCAAGTGGCTGCGACGCTGATCTTGCAGTCGTTCATGGAGAGGCAGGGAATAGGGAACAGGGAATAGGGAACAGGGAATAGGGAGTAGGGAATAGGGAGTAGGCCGTTCGTGCCTGGGGAAGATTTAGGGGTTTCTCATCCTTGAATTGCGGCTGGCCTGGAATCCGCTACACCCGTGTTTTTCTACTCCCTGTTCCCTACTCCCTACTTTGCGAAGAACATCCCCCGCCCGCCATTCGCCCAGGGATCGTAGTGCGCGGCGAAGATGGCGCGATTTTGGATTGAAGGATGGCTGTAGGTCCAGAACTCGATGAAAGGGCTGGGGGTGGGGTCTTCCAGCCAGGCTTCGCCGAGGGCGTTGAAGGCC
>JAATFE010000026.1 GCA_015655365.1 Terriglobales bacterium | reverse complement strand
GTGGCCTCGCGCGCTCCGGTGCTGGCGGTTTTCTCGCTGGCCGGCGGCGTGGGCAAAACCAGCATGGTTGCCACCTTGGGCCGCGCTCTTTCGGCTCGCGGCGAGCGGGTATTGCTGGTCGATACCGCGGCTTATGGGCTGCTGCCTTTCTACTTTGGCGCTCGCGATCAGCGGCCCGGCCAGTTGAGGACCTTCAGCCCTCCGGGAGCCGGCGGCGATGCGCCCATTCAGATGGTTACCGTCGATCCAGGCACCATGGGCGCAGAGACTGCTCCGCAGGAAACCTTGACCGGCGAGATTGCCAAATATTCGCATGGCGCAAGCCGCGTGATCGTCGATCTGGCTACTGCTTCCGGCGCAACCACCCGCCGCGTGCTGCGGATGTCGCCCATCGTTCTGGTTCCGGTGGTTCCAGATATGAGTTCCGTGGTGAGCGTCGGCTCGATCGAAGCGTTCTTCCAGCACAACAGCGCCGCGGCCGGCGCCAAGGTGACGCCCTACTACGTGCTGAATCAGTTCGACCCTTCTCTTCCGCTGCATCTCGATGTGCGCGAAGTTCTTCGCGAGCAGTTGGGCGACCGGCTTCTGCCCTTCGCGCTCCGTCGCGCTCCCGCCATGAGCGAAGCTCTGGCAGAGGGAATGACGGTGATGGACTACGCGCCGAATTCGACCGTGGCCGAGGACTTTGGTAGTCTCGCTGGGTGGGTGAAGAACCTTTCTGCACCCGCGAGTTCCGGATTTCGCGGCGTACGGTGGAGTGAACGATGACAGCAACCGACCTTTGGCAGGATATTGGGGCAGGGGAAAATATTTTTACCAAGTTCCTGCGCCTGGTCTTTCTGCTGGCGGCGGCCGCGGCCTTTTACTTTCTGGCGGTTCTTCCTCTCACCTGGCCGCAACAGGCGGTTCTGGGCCTGTTGACCCTTTTGATGGCCATGGCCCTGGCCCGCAGTTCCGACTCCTACCTCATCACGCTCACGCTGATGATGATGTCCATGTTCTGCACCTTCCGCTACGGCTACTGGCGCGTTCTCCAGACGGTGCGGTTCTTTCAGGATCCCGGCACTCACTGGGGCGCGCTCGACGCGTTCTTCATCGCAAGCCTGATCCTGGCCGAGGTCTATTCCTTCTTCATCCTCTTTTTGGGGTATTTCCAAACCATCTGGCCGCTGCGCCGGGCTCCTGTGGCGCTGCCCGACGATACCGCGGACTGGCCTCACGTCGATGTTCTGATCCCTACCTATAACGAGCCGCTCGACGTGGTGCGCTACACTGCCTTGGGCGCGCTCAACATCGACTGGCCCGCCGACAAGCTGCATGTCTATATCCTCGACGATGGCCGCCGCAAAGAGTTCGAGCAGTTCGCTTTCGAGGCCGGCCTCGGCTACAAGACCCGGCCCGACAACAAGCATGCCAAGGCGGGGAATATCAACACCGCCCTGAAGAGCATGACCTCGCCTTATGTGGCTATCTTCGATTGCGACCACGTGCCCACGCGCAGCTTCCTCCAGATGACCATGGGCTGGTTCCTGCGCGATCGCAAACTCGCCATTCTTCAGACGCCCCACCACTTCTATTCGCCCGATCCTTTCGAGCGCAACCTGGGACAGTTCCGCATTATCCCCAACGAGGGCGAGCTGTTTTACGGAATCGTACAGGACGGCAACGATTTCTGGAATGCGACCTTCTTCTGCGGCTCTTGCGCCGTGTTGCGCCGTGCTGCCTTGGACGAAATCGGCGGCATCGCCATCGAAACCGTGACCGAGGACGCCCATACTTCGCTGCGCATGCAGATTCATGGCTGGGGTACGGCCTACATCAACATTCCCCAGGCAGCCGGTCTGGCCACCGAGCGGCTCTCCGCGCATGTCGGCCAGCGCATTCGCTGGGCCCGTGGCATGATCCAGATCATGCGTTACGATAATCCGCTGTTCGCGCCGGGTCTCAAGTTTGCTCAGCGGGTCTGCTACTTCAACGCGATGATGCATTTCTTGTACGCGGTGCCGCGGCTGATCTTCCTGACCGCCCCGCTGATCTTCCTGCTGCTGAACCACACCAATGTGCCCGGTTACTGGGCGGCCATCCTGGCTTACGCGCTGCCCCACTTGACTCTTTCCAACGTGACCAACTCGCGCATTCAGGGCGAGCACCGGCACTCGTTCTGGAACGAAATCTACGAGACTGTGCTTTCGCCCTACATCCTGCTGCCCACCATGCTGGCCCTCGTCAATCCCAAACTGGGCAAATTCAACGTGACCGCCAAGGGCGGCGTGGTGAAGCAGACCTTCTACGACAGCAAGATCGCGCAGCCGTTCCTGGTTATGCTCGTCTTCAATCTCGCCGGGTTGCTTGTCGCCATCCCCCGCTTCTTCATATGGGATCGCGACCGGCCCGGTACGGTGCTCATGAACGTTCTGTGGTGCTGCATCAATGTCATCATCCTCGGCGTTTGCACCGCTGT
>JAATFE010000108.1 GCA_015655365.1 Terriglobales bacterium | reverse complement strand
GTCCGCGCACCCAGGTCGACGCTTTTTCCACGCGCGCCGGAATGGTTTCCACCGCCGCCGGATCGAGCAACCCCAACGCCTCGCGCTCCAGAGATTTTAGCAGGGAGACGAGCAAAGCCTGCCGGTCAACCCGATGGCCTGTCTCCAGGTCCAGCGAGGTGGCCGGCGTGGCCAGGTCGGGGTCGAACTGGCGCTGGTGGACGTTGATGCCGATGCCCACCACGGCAAATTCGACCGCAGTGCCCTTCGACTTGGCCTCGACCAGGATGCCGCCTACCTTGCGCGGTCCCAGCAACAGATCGTTGGGCCAGCGCAGGTCCGCCACGAGTCCGGCAGCTTCCCGAATTGCTTCCGACGCGGCGAGCCCGGCAACCAGCGGTAGCAGTGGTAGGCGCAGAGCAGGAATCTCCGGTCGCAGCAGCACGCTGATATAGAGTCCTTCGCCCGCGGCCGAGTGCCAGGCGTGATCGCTGCGTCCCCGGCCGGCGGTTTGCTCGTCGGCAAAGTAGACAGAGCCGTGCGGCGCTCTGTTGCGCGCGGCTTTCATGGCGTTGGTGTTGGTGGAGTCGGTGACTGGAGAAAAATGCAGCTTGCCCGCGAAGATGGTTCCCGCCAATGCGGCGTCCAGTGCAGTCAGGTCAAACATGGCCGGGCTCACTCCGCCACAATGCGCATGGAAATGTCGGCGGCCTTGGCGGAGTGGGTCAGCGCACCCACGCTGATAAAGTCCACGCCGGTTTCGGCATAGGCGCGGATGTTTTCGAGCACGATGCCGCCCGAGGCCTCGGTAGGAATCCAGCGGTCTTCTTGCTCGGTTTTTGGCTTTGCTTCCAAGAACTGCTTAATGCGTTCGACCGAGTGCTTCACCTGGGCGGGCGTCATGTTGTCCAGCAGGATGGCCTCTGCGCCATATTGCAGAGCCTCCTCCAGCTCCTGGGGCGAGCGCACCTCCACCTGCACGCGCTGGCCCTCTTGTCGATTCTCCAGGGCCTTGGTCAGCGCTCCAGCCATTCCGCCGCCCAGCGAAATGTGGTTGTTTTTGATGAGGATGGCCGAGGCCAGGTCGAGGCGGTGATTGGTTCCCCCACCGCACATCACGGCATACTTCTCCAACATGCGCAGGCCGGGTACGGTCTTGCGCGTGTCGAGCACGTGGGCGTGGGTGCCGTGGATGGCGTCCACATATTGGCGGGTCAGCGTGGCAATGCCGCTCAGATGCTGCATCAGGTTCAGGATCACGCGCTCACAGCTCAGCAGCACCCGCGCATTGTGGCGGATGACGGCCAGCACGCGGCCATCGCGCACGCGCACGCCGTCAAAGATCTCGGGATGGCTGACGACCTCGAAGCGGGTTTGCGACGAGGCGCGCGGGTCAAGCCGGGCATAGATCTCCAAAAAGCGGGGAACGACGCCCAAGCCGCAGACCACCAGCTCCTGCCGCGCCAGAACCGAAGCCGTGGCGCGCAGGTTGGGGTCAATGGTGAGGTTGGTGGTGGTATCCGCGGCGGCCTTGTCTTCAACAAGCGCCTGCTCCAGCAATGCGTCGATGCGGCTGCTCTTCCAGTCCATATCTTCTTTCCCGAACTAACCTGCAACTGCTGTCATCCTGAGCGACCCTGAGCGTAGCGAACGGGGAGTCGAAGGACCTGCTTTTCGTCTCTTACTCAGCCGGTAATGCAGCCAGCGCAGCCTGCGCTTTTTCCAGCAGCAGCCGCGTCTCCGCTTCCTGTTTCTTCAAGCCTTCGACCACTTTCGCCGGAGCCTTGGCCAGGAATCCCTCGTTGCCTAACTGGCGCTCGGCGGCGGCAACACCCTTTTCGTACTTTTCGATGTCCTTGGTCAAACGCGCGCGCTCGGCGGGAACGTCGACGGTGCGCGCGTAGATCACGGCCACATCGAAGTTGGCCGTCGAGTGCTTCGAAAGCCCCGTGGCAATTTCCGCCACAAAGCGCACTTCGTTCACCCGAGCCAAACGCTCGACTATGGCGATGTTTTCAGCGATGACGTGTTTCAAATCTCCGTCGATGCGAAGCTCGATGGGAACCACTGCCTTTTCTTCGACACCGGCCTCCTTGCGCAGGGCGCGGATTTCGACGATGAGTGATTGCACAAGCTCCATCTTTATCTGCATCCCCACATGGCTGGGTTGCACCGGCGGATAGCTCATCAGCGCAATCGACTTAGCCGGCGGGTTGTCATCATAGAGGGCGTGCCAGATCTCTTCGGTGATGAAAGGCATGAAGGGGGAGAGCAACCGCAATGAAGCCTCGAAGACGCTGAGCAGTGTAGTGAGCGCTGCCTTGATCTTTTCCTTGTCAGCGTTCTCCGAAAAATCCAGACGAAGTTTGACGATTTCGAGATACCAATCGCAGAAACTGCCCCAGAAGAACTGGTAGATTGTGTTGGCTGCGTCGTCGTAACGATAGTTCTCAAGCGAACCGTTGACCTTGCTCGCGGCGGAGTGGAACTCGGCGATAATCCAGCCATCTTCCAAAGGCGCGTCGATTCCTACAAAGGGCAACAATGGTAGTTCGGCCAGATCGACTGTGATCCCGATCTCGGCGGCGCGGTCCACGTTCATGAAGAGGAAGCGGGCGGCGTTCCAGATCTTGTTCGCGAAGGCACGGTAGCCCTCGGTGCGGGCCACGTTGAAGGCAATGTCGGTGCCCGGCGAAGCCATTGAAGCCAGCGTGAAGCGGACCGCATCGGTGCCGTATTGCTTCACGACCTCGATGGGATCGACCACGTTACCCTTGGTCTTGGACATTTTTTCGCGGTTGGCGTCACGCACCAGGGCGTGGATATACACCTCGCGGAACGGCACCGAGTCCGCTAGCGAGCGCTTGGAGCCGTCGGGCATGGGCACGTCGCCCGCGAACCAGCAGCCCAGCATGATCATGCGGGCCACCCAGAAGAAGAGAATGTCAAAGCCGGTCACCAGCAGGCTAGTGGGATAAAACGCGTCGAAATCCGCTTGATTTTCCGCCGTGATGTTGGGCCATCCGAAGACCGAGATGGGCAGCAGGCCGGAGGAGAACCACGTGTCCAGCACGTCGGTTTCCTGCACGATCTGGTCCGAGCCGCAGTGGGAGCAGGCGGTGGGATCGACGCGGGCCACGGTGACTTTGTG
>JAATFE010000302.1 GCA_015655365.1 Terriglobales bacterium | reverse complement strand
GGAATCACCTTGGTGGCCGGCAAAAACCGTGTACCCAAACCGCCTGCGGGAAATACTGCCTTGCGTACCTGATTGCTCATTCCGTCTTCCTCGATTCCCAACTATAGCGGTTCCACAACTGCCGTATCCCGAAATGATTGCTCTCAAGTAGCATTTTCCTCAAGAAAATTCCACCTTGCACGAAGAGAATCGGGGCACGTAGATTATGGAACCGCTCTACCCACCGCGTTTGCGCGATTTGGAGTTCGCCCACAGCATACTAGGTCATCATGAATCCCGGTGTAACTCCGAAGTGGGATGACACTACCAAGTTCGTGGAACGCCGCTACAGCGTTGGCGATTGGTCGCCCAGCATGGCCGCGCGCACAATCTTGATGGGTGGAAACCCCTGGCGGAGGAAGTTGTTGTGGAACTCCTCGAGCGAAAAGGCCGCGCCCTGCTTCTTCTTCATGTCTTCGCGCAGCTTCATGATTTCCAACTTGCCCAACGTGTAATAGAGATAGGTGGGATCGCCGGTGCCGCGCTTGGTCTCCATGGTGGCCGTTTCCTTGGACTGGTAGCCTTCTTTCTGGAAAAACGCAATGGCCTCGTCGTAGCTCATTTTGCCAGTGTGCATTTGGATACCGACGACGAAGCGCGCATTGCGCAGCAGCGCATCCTGCAATTGGCCGAGGCGCAGGAACTTGGCTTCGCGCTCGTCCTTGGCGCCGGCGCCGGGCTGGCCGTAGCCCTCGTCGAGCATCATCTGCTCGGTATAGTGCGCCCAGCCCTCGACGTTGGTGTTTGCGCCCAGCAGCTTGCGCACGCGGCTCGGCGCCTGCGGCACCCAGAGAAATTGAATGTAGTGGCCGGGATACGCCTCATGCACGGCTGTCGAAATCACCGTGCCCACGTTGAACGAATGCATGAAGCCTTCCACTTCTTCCGGCTTCATCGAGGGGTCGGGCAAGGTCACGTTGAAATAGGCTTCGGTGGCGTGCGTCTCGAACGGGCCGGGCGTATCCATGCTGGCAAAGGTAGTGGCGCGCATAAAGGGCGGCGTCTCTTCCACGATGGGCCGCACATCCGATGGAATGGTCACGATGTGATGCGCGCGGATGAAGCTGACCAGACCGTCGAACGTGCCGCGGAAAGTATCCAACAGAGCTCCGGGCGCGGGATGATCTTCGCCCAACTGCTCGACCACGGCGCGCGGTTCCTTGTTCGGCTCCAGTTCCTTGGCGACCTCGTTGAAGTGCGCCTGATTCCTGCGCATGTCGGCCCAGGCAATTTCCAACAGCTTGTCCAGCGGCAGGTCCACCATCTCGTCGTAACTCAGCTTCTTCGAGAAGGTCTCCGCGCCAATGCGGAAGTCGCCATTGGACTTCGGCAGCAGGTCCGTCTTGAGCCAGCCGAGATAGCTTTTCAGCGCCGCAATCACCGCGGCATTGCTCTGCGCGAACTCGGCTTTCAGCGCGGGATCTTTGGCGTCGGCAAAAGCCAGCGGCACGTCGCTCTCGAAAAAGCTGACGATGCCGGGCAACTGTTCGATGGCGATCTCGGTGTAAACGTGCGGCGCGTTCTTGAGGTTCACGCGCGCATCGGCGAGCAGCGCGGGCATCTGCTTTTCTCTCGCGACAAGCGAGCGCAGGCGGTCGTCCGGCAAAGCGAATTTGCGCTCCATCAGCGAGAAAGCGCCGTTGGCGCACGTGCTCGAATAGTTATCCGCGTTCTTTTCCCAGGGACGAATGGTTTCCAAAGTCAGCAGCGAGGAGCGAATGTTGGCCAGCACGATTTCGTGGTCGCTGCGAGGACCGAAATCGGCCGCGGCGCTGTCCGGATGAATCGCCTCAATGCGCTTCTCGAAGACCTTGAGCGCGGCGATCTCCGCATCGATGTTCTTGCGCGAGAAGTTCTCCATCTGCGCGTCGTATTGGTGATAGCCGACCAGCGTGCCACCAGTGGGGCCGTAATGGAAATACACCTGGTCAAAATACTCGTCGGAGACCTTCTGGAATTGCTGCTTCCAGTCCTCGTTTGCAGCATGGGCATTCATCGCTGAGCACATACAAACTCCAATCGCAATCGCAAGAAGCTTTTTCATGGTATCTCGCTTTTTCCAGAGTTGATTCTGACAGTGCGCGTCAAAAAATGGTTCCACAACTATTGGCTATACAGGTTGCGGAAAAACACGGGCAAATGGGCGATATGCGTCAGGGCACGACTTCAGTCGTGCCGTAAATGCTTCAAAATCAACGCGGGCTTTAGCCCCTGAGGGACGCCCTCGACCGGCTTCGCATAGAATCAACCCTTTTTCCGCAACCTCTAAAGCCCATTGTTCTTCCTGTCCTCTGCGGCGCGACTGAAGTCGTGCCCTGACACAAAACGATCCCTTGAAACACGCGTTATGCATTCGCCGTCTCGGGAACCAGTTGGTCAAGCACTTCGTGAATCTCGAGCAGAATTTCGTCGGAACGCGTGGCAGCCAAAGGATACTTCAACAAGCCCTGCGGTGTGAACTGCGCGCCGCGCTTGGCGTTTCTGGCCACCATCCGCATCAGGTGCTGCGGATCGACTGCGGCGTTTTCCATGAACCGAATCTGCAACTCGGCGCGCTTGCGATCGATTTGCGCAATGCCCATACGCTCGCACTCGATGCGTATCAAAGATGCTTCGAGCAGGTAAACCGTGGCGTCGGGAGGCGCGCCATAGCGGTCTTCCATCTCCGCGCGCACCTCGGCCAATGCGGTTTCGCTGGCAGCGCCGGCAATCTTCTTGTAGAGGCGCAGGCGCTGGTTTTCTTCGGGCACGTAGCTCTCGTCGATGCGCAGCGACATGCCCAGGTTGAGCTGCGTCACCGGGCGCTCTTCGCTCGATTCGCCCTTCATCTCCTTGACCGCCTGCTCCAGCATGGAAGTGTAAAGCTCGAAGCCCACCGCTTCGATGTGGCCACTCTGCTCGCCGCCCAGCATGTTGCCCGCGCCGCGCAACTCCAAGTCGAGCGCGGCAATCTTGAAGCCTGCGCCCAGGTCGCTGAACTCTTTCAATGCAGCCAAACGTCTGCGCGCAATCTCCGTCAGCTCTTTCTCGGGCGGGATCAGCAGGTACGCATAGGCGCGGCGATTGGAGCGGCCTACGCGGCCGCGAAGCTGGTATAACTCGCTGAGGCCGTGACGGTCGGCGCGATTGATCAGCATGGTATTCGCCAGCGGAATGTCGAGACCGTTTTCGATAATCGTTGTAGCCACCAGCACGTCGTAGTCGTGGCGCATGAAGGCCAGCATCACCTTTTCCAACTCGCTCTCGCCCATCTGGCCGTGACCCACGCAGACGCGCGCCGCGGGCACCAACTCCTGAATGCGCGCGGCGATTTCGTAGATGGTTTCGACGCGGTTGTGAACAAAGTAAACCTGGCCGCCGCGCTCCAGTTCCACCTCGACCGCCGAGCGCACAATCTTCTCGTCGAACTTGGCCACCACGGTTTGAATTGCCATGCGATCCTTGGGCGGCGTCTCGATCACGCTCAAATCCCTCAGCCCCAGCATCGACATGTGTAGGGTGCGCGGAATGGGCGTGGCGCTCATGGCCAGCACGTCGATGGCGCGCCGCATCTGCTTGAGGCGCTCCTTGTGGCGCACGCCGAAGCGCTGCTCCTCGTCGACAATCAGCAGTCCCAGGCCTTGAAACTTGATGTCCTTGGCAGGCAGCCGATGAGTGCCGATAAGGATGTCGACCTTGCCCTGCTCGACGCGCTCGACGATGATCTTCTGCTCTTTCGCAGTGCGGAAGCGCGAGATCATTTCGATGTTGATGGGGAACTGCGCAAAGCGCTTTTTGAAGGTCTCGAAATGCTGAAAACTCAAGATGGTGGTAGGCGTGAGCACTGCGACTTGCTTGCCGTCCTGCACGGCTTTGAAGGCGGCGCGCATGGCCACTTCCGTCTTGCCGTAACCCACATCGCCGCAGAGGAGCCGATCCATCGGCGTGGTCTGCTCCATGTCGTACTTGATGGCGCGGATGGCGGAAAGCTGGTCCTCGGTCTCGGTGTAGTCGAACGCATCTTCGAACTCGCGCTGAAAGGCGTTGTCTTTGGAGAAGGCAGTTCCCTGCGCGGTGGCCCGTTCGGCGTAGAGCTTCAACAGCTCGCCGGACATATCTTCGATGGCCTTGCGCACGCGCGCCTTGGTCTTGGTCCACTGCTGCGAGCCGAGGCGGTTCAGCACCGGCGCAGGGCCGGTATCCGTGGAGCGGTATTTCTGGATCAGGTCGAGCCGGGTCAGCGGCACATAAAGCTTGGCCTGCTCGGCAAACTCCAGGATCATGAACTCGACGGTGAGTCCGTCTTGCGCAATCTCGCGCAGGCCCTGGTATTGCGCGATGCCGTGCTCCACGTGGACCACGTAATCGCCGACAGCCAGGTCGCGGAAATCGGAGACAAAGGCCGCCGTCTTGGAGCGCTTGGGTTCGGGCCGCGCCGTCACATCCGCATCGTCGGAAAAATCGTTGGCGCCGAAGACCACCAGATTGGAGTCGCCGAAGCTGACGCCCGCCGCCAGTGGCGTGCGCACAACGATGGGGGCGCGCGGACCGCCGGCCATGAAGCTGGCTTCGTCCACCACCGTTTCGCCGGGACGCGGGTTGCGGCTGCCCAGGCGATAGGGAATCTGATACTCGCGCAGCACGGTGGCCAGCCGCTCCACTTCGCCCTGATTGGGGCCGGCGAGCACAACCTGTGTCTCCTCCGCCATCAGGGTCTTCAACTGCTCGATGAGCACGGGAATCGCGCCATGGAATCGCGCCGTGGGCCGCGTATTCAGCTCGATTTCGCCCAGAGTGTTGTCCACATCGAGCACGTCGACCACGCCCAGTTGATCGAGGTCCAGGCCCATGTGGGTATCGAGCATCTCTTGCAGCACTTCGGGGCGCAGATAGATGTCTTCCGGCCCAATCAGCGAGCCGATGCCCGAGCGCTCGTGGCGCTGCTCGACCTTGTTCCACCAGCGCTCGATCTGGTTGCGCACCATGGCCGGCTCTTCCACAAAGAGGGCGCATTTGGGCACGAGCGTGAGCAAGGATTTCTCCGCCCCGGCCACCGCGGAGAAGAACTCCCATCCGGGAAAGACGCTAACCCCGCCGGCAGCAGCCAGATCGGCGGCCATCTCCTCGTCTTCGACGGTGCCTTCAACTTCAACCCGCTGACGGTTGAGCCGCCCATGGACCGCAGTCAAAAGGCGCTCGGTGAGCGGCGTCTCGGTCAAAGGCGCCAGCTGCGTCTCGTCCATCTGCGCCAGCGAGCGCTGCGTTTCTGGGTCGAAGGTGCGGATGGTCTCGATTTCGTCGCCGAAAAACTCGATGCGCACGGGGCGGTCTGCTTCGGGCGAGTAAACATCCAGGATTCCGCCGCGCCGCGTGAACTGGCCCGGCATCTCGACCAGGTCCATCTGCGTATAACCAACCGAAGCCAGGTGGCCGGTAAGGATTTCGACGTCGACCTCTTCGCCGCGCTTGAGCGGAACGGCCAGACCTGCGTAGTAGTCGCGGTCAAACAGGCGCAAAGCCGCCGCCTCAACCGGCGCAATGAGGATGGAGACGGCTCCGGTGGCCAGTTTCCACAGGGCGGCGGCGCGCTGCTCCTGCACGTCGGGGTGAGGGGAAAGATTTTCGAAGGGAAGCACGTCATGGGCCGGCAGGCGAATCACGCGAGAAGGGTCCACCGCGCCGGTCAAATCGCAGCCCGCGCGCAGCATGGGCTCCAGCGTTTCGGCGGCCTTGTTGTCGGCCACCAGAACAATCACCGGCTGTTTGGCTGCCCGCGCCATCAGCGGGAGATAGAGCGCGCGGGCCGTAGCGGTCAATCCGGAGACACGCCTGCGCCCCGCACCAAGGCTCAAATGCCTTCGAACGCGCTCAAACGCGGAAGAGTGCTCCAGCTCCGCGAAAATATCGCGGACGAACGGGAGAATCATGTAAGGACAGTTTAGCAGCGGGGGCTCGGCCGGGAGTTCCATGTGCGACAGGCCGGCGGCAGTGGCCGGAGCGATTACTTCGCAAACAAATCGCTATGCGACCCCATGCGCACTAGGCGCAGAGTCTTCTCGTCCGGAAGCTTGTAGATCAGCAGCAGATCCGGTTTCAGGTGGCACTCGCGATGGCCCTTCCAGTTGCCGCCCAGGCCGTGATCGCGAAGGTTCTCCGCGAGGGGCAGGTCCTCCGCCAGCGGGCCGGCAACCTCAGGGAGCAGAGTCCCTATATCTCTGTGCCGGGGCGTCGCCAAGATCCGCTTGTAGTCGCGCTTGAAAGCCGAGGTCCACTCAATCGTTCGCATTCAGGTCAGCCATCATAGCAGCAACGCTGGCCGCTTTGGTGACTTCGCCGCGTTCCCCTGCTTCGATGGCCGCGAGCGTGGCGCGGTTGGGAACCCGCACTTCAAACGGCATGGCCTTTTCGGCGGCAATGCGAGTCAGCAACAGCCGCACCGCGTCGGAAACGGTAAGGCCCATGGCAGCCAATGCCTCCGCCGCCCGGTCCTTCACTTCGCCATCGACCCGGATATGAACCATGCTGCTGGCCATTGCCTCACCTCATGTATACATTGTATACCTGCTTGGTCTTGGAGCTCCATCGACTACCGGATTGCCAGGGCAGTTCCCTCAAACTCCGACATGCCTGCGAATATCTTTCAACAGCACCAGCAGATGGAGCGGATCGGTCGGGGAGGCGGCAAAGTCGAATTGCTCGTAGTAGCGGCGCGCCTGCTCGTCTTTTGCGTGGACGGCAATTGCGCGGATGCCAGCGATTTCGGCGGCTTGCAGGGTGCGCAAGACGGCATCCCGCAGCAAGGCGCGGCACACGCCTTTTCTCTGCCAGCCTTTGTCTACCGCCAGACGGGCCAGCAGCATGATCGGCACCGGGTGGCGGGCAAGCCCCTTTTGCAGGCGCTCTGGCGCGTCAAGATATTCAATTTGCCCGACGGCCAGGCTGTAATACCCGATAACAGCGCTGCTCGCCAAACCAACGTAGGCTTGCGCCGAGCCAGCGCCCTGATTTTGCAACGCGTGCTTGCGCAGCCAGCCGTTCAGCGCCTC
>JAATFE010000496.1 GCA_015655365.1 Terriglobales bacterium | reverse complement strand
TGACTAACGCCGTAGGCTGCAGCAGGTGACCGGGATTTTCCTTGCGCATGTAGTGCGCGGCCAGTCGATGCAGTTCCTGGTAGACCTGCCCCATCAGCGCGGCGGTGGACTCGCCGTTGCCGTTGGCCGATTCCTGCAGCAATCGTGTGATTTGGTGATTCGTCGTTTGCTCGCTGGTCAATGTCAATAGACTCTCTCCCAAGAATGCAAGACTTTCCGGGTCATCAATCCAGTCCCTTCGGAACCCACACCGCGACCCGCCGGTTTCTTCCTTTGCCGGTTTGTGCCTCGTTAGAAGCTATCGGCAGTTGAGCGCCAAAAGAGGAGGCATGGCCTAGCGGGATTCTGAAGTCATCGGCTGCGAGCCGATCCGCGACGCTTCCCGCTCTGCTCAGCGCCAGGGATTTGTTGTAGTCCGCCGCTCCCACGTTACCTGTGAAACCGATCAGAAGCACATCTCCTGCGGCTTCTTTATGCTGGGTCAGGTAGGTTTCAAGTCGCGCGACATTATCGGTGGCCAGGTTGTCGAGTTGATCAGGCGTCTTTGGTCCCAGGCTGGCTTGTCCGCTTGCAAAGTGAAAGCTCAGACCGAGTTTGTTGTGTTTGGACGCAATCTCTTTATAGTCGGACGGCGCATCCGGCAGAACATGCGCGTATGCTCCGCCTTCCAGACCTCTCCCATGCCGCCGCGGCCCAGCTCATCGATAAGAACGTATTGTCCGACACGCTGACCGGCTTGCATCTTCTTCCTCCAACCTACTCTGCGAGACAACGGATTCGTTAAGGAAGCTTGGCGTTGTACGCAATCATTGCTTCCGATAGAGCGTTGCTGTTACCTGCTGGCCGTACACATGGCCTTTCGCAATTGTGTTTGAAGTCGGAGTCACATCCTTGAACAGAGTGAAGCTGTTGAAGAAAGCAGGGAGACTGCCGGCCGTTTTCGTGCAGCCGGTGAATGTCAGCTTCAATTGACGTTGCGCGGGATCATAGGCGCTGCCGCGCACCAAACACTTTCCCGGACCCTGGTCCGAAGCATTGTAGTTCATCGTCCCCGTGACGCTGTTGAGCCCCGTTGAATCTTCTGCCTTCTCACTGAGATGAAGTTCGATCGAGGTCGATTCCTGCCTGTGTGGATCGATATAGTTTCCTGTCCAAGCCCCGCTCAGAGGTCCCTCTTTGACGGCGGGAGTCACGCGTGGCGTAGGCGCCGGCTGAGGGTTATTTATCACTACGCCGCCGGGAATTTTGGGGATGTTGAACGCTACGTCTTTGTCCGGTGCTGGCTGCCGTTTTGTGGATATAGCATTGCCCATTCCACTACCGGGAGTGACCGGACCATTGTGGTGCGGTGCAGAGGCTGCCTGGCAGACGCCCGAGGGACCATGCACTTCGCCCTGAGGACAGGAATCCACTGCGACTGAGCTGAAGTTGGAGGTCGCGGCTTTGGGCTTCGAAATAACCCATGCCGTCCCAAGCCCAGCGCCGATCACGATGAGGCAGAGTGCTCCCACCAGAACGCCCCGGTTCTTGCGCCTTTTGGCCGAACTCTGGTCATCCTGTTCGCTGCCTTCGGCGCCGCGGCCGTTGGTCGGTGGTTGCGGATGCGGCACGACCGGGAAATCCGGAGAAGCGGGATGAGACGATCGTACTGGAGCAGCATTCGGCTGACGCGGGACTGTCGTTGCCTCCGGCAGAAACTCTGTTGCCCGGCCTGCCGCGTTGGACTGCGGCACAGAAGGCCGCTGCGGCTCGAACACGGTGGACCGCCCGGCAACATCAGCGCGGCTCGTTTCGGGAACTGGCGCGCTCAGGCCCGGCAGCGCCCGCATAAACTCACCCGCGTTGGCGAACCGGTGATCTGGATTCTTTTCGAGCGCGCGCATCACTACGGCGACAACGGCTTCAGGAATACTCGGATTGAACGCCGTTGGCGGCGGCGGCGGCGTATGGACATGCGCTGACTGGATCTCGAAGTCGGAGTCAAAATCGAACGGGACATTGCCGGTCAACATCTCGTACAGAGTGATTCCCATCGAGTAGATGTCGGACCGTGCGTCCACTCCACGACGTTGTATCTGTTCCGGTGCCATGTAGCAGTAGGTTCCAATGGGAGCGTTGGTGCGGGTCAACTTGGACCCGTCCTGAACCTTGGCGATTCCGAAGTCCATCACCTTGACCACGCCTGCTTTGTTGAGCATCAGGTTTGCCGGCTTCAGGTCGCGGTGGACCACTCCCTGTCGGTGCGCCGCTTCGATGCCGACCAAGGCCTGCTTGCAGAAGTTGAGCGCCGGTTGCACTGGAAGGGCGCCGCGCGATGCAATCAGATCCCGCAGCGTTTCGCCTTCGACATACTCCATCACCATGACTGCTTTGCCCTCCCACACCAGGAAGGCATACAGCGTGGCGATGTTGGGATGGTTTAAGGCCGCCTGGACACGCGCTTCAACCTTAAACCGAGCCAGCAGGTCTGGATTGCCTTCGAGCCCGGCGGTGATGACCTTGAGCGCAACAAAGCGATCGAGGTTAACGTCAATCGCTTTCCAAACCTCTCCCATTCCCCCAACGCCCAACAACTCAAGTATTCGGAAGTTGTCGATCTGTTGTCCGATCATGCCGCACCGCTCCCCATGTATTCCCTTGGCGCACGGAAGACTCCGACAGACATCGGAGTTTTCCGCGCGCCAAGGGAATCACTTTCGCTCTGGCTCTCAGGCGCAGGCTCGTACTTATTGCACATCGGCGACCTTGCCATTCTGGAATGTCACCTTCACATCGCTATAGACAAAGATCGTCTTCGCTCCCAGATCCATTACCTTGTTGGGAGCACCAAGCGATTTCTGCACATCCGCCTTGGACATGCCAAGAGTGACTTTTGCGGGCTCACCGACAGGCTGCGCCACATCGGCGACCGGCATCGATGCAACCTGGCCGGGTCCACGCGGAACTCCGAACGGCTGACGCGACACCGGGATCATTGGAGGCATCGGCCCAGGTGTCGAAGCCGGGATCGGCGCGGGCACCGACGCAGTACGCGGCGTAGCGTTAGGGTCGGATATGGGCAACACGGTGCTCACCGTGTCGCTCACCTGGCCAGCGTCTGAGCCTTCCAGGTAGCCTTGCGGAAATACGAAGTTGACTGCCGTGCGGAACCGAGCCTTGCCCGCCGCTGTGTCATCGACGAATGTGAGTGTCACCGTCTCCTTAGGCACGCTGACCGCAACGGAAATCAGGTCGAGCTTCTGTCCCTGGGGAAGAAATGCCGACTCGTGCCTGGCGATCGAAGGCTTGAGGGGTGTGAGGCAAGCCGCCGCCGGAGGCTTCGGCGTACCATCCGAAACTATCGCGGGACACACAGCCGGCTTGGCCACCGGAGTGCCCAGCAGGATCTTGTCTGCCGCCAGATTGAAGACAGTTCCCCGCGAAAGAACGGTGGAGTCGCCACCTACTTTTGTCAGCGTGTAAAGCGTCTTCAGTTGATCTTCAAGCGATTGCGGAGCGGTCGCTGCACCGGAATAAGGCACCGTGTTCAGTGCTGCCGGCACGGGCGGAGGGGCTGAAGGAGTGGGAGTTGCAGCGGCAACGGCAGGAGACGCCTTCTGCACGTTGAAGACATTGGCTATGTCCGCGGCTATCTGCCTGGCATCGGAATGTTCCAGACCGCCCTTCGGATATTGAAAGTACATTGCGGCATGAAACCCTGTATGGTCCAGATTCGATGTGTAATCAATTTGCTCGCCGTTGACCTCTATATCGATCGCATCCGAGAGGCGCGGCGGTGGCAGGTGGTTCTGCTGGCTCCAGTCGTTTACTTCCACACGTATCAGATCTTTATCTTTCTTCGACTCGACTTTGATTGAATCGATCTCTAGCTGATCTTCCGGCCTGAGATAGGTGTTGTGGGAGCCGTCAGGCTCCCCATGCTTGATCCCTCGGCACAGCAGCGATTCTTTCTGGAGTTTGCCGTCTTCGATCGTGGGCAGGCATCCCACGATCATGCTATACATATCCGAACCCTTCAAGAATCGACTGGCCTTGATATTGAGAGTTGTATCCGGAGCGAAAGACCCGTCAGCCACTCGAAATTGTTGCGGTTTCAAGAGGGCATTCAACTTGTCTTCCAGCGTGAAATCAGGCTCAGGTGCGTCGGGTAGAAACGGCTGCACCTCAGAGAGAAGCGGATCGTTCGCCGGAATCAGCAACTGTTTCAACGCAGCGAATATTTGACCGGCGTCGCCCGAGGCAAGAAGGCCATGCGGAAGCTGAGCCCTTACTCCACTCAGGTAGCGCGGATCTTCGTTCTTATCCTGATTCTGGTGGTGATCCATCAACACAAAACTCACCAGGTCCTGATCGGGGACGATCTCAACATCGGCCACGAGGACTCTCTTACCTGAATGGATGAGCGCGGCTTTGCCCATAGCCAGGCTGCGCCGGCACTTGTCAGAGAGGGGAGAGAGGCTAACATCAGGAAAGGTGACTACCGATTCGTTATGGCAATATTTTGTGACGGCGTAGTAGCGATCCTCGTCTGGCGCGGGGTTGAGCACGCGCACGCCCGCATACTTGTCTTTTGAAAAGTAAGTAGCGATTAAGACATTGGACCTTCTGACCGTATACACCGTGCCGATCTTATTCAGGACAACATGGCTACCCAGTTGCTTGGTATCCCCTGTGTAGGTCGAAACATTGATGAGGCTACGAAGCTGATCGCGAAGCGCTATCGCTCCAGGTGGCGTGGCAACAACCTGATCGCCACCGGGCTTTCGCGACGCCTGAGCCTGCGCAAGAGCCGTCGCGCCTCCAGTCAAATTACAGATTCCGCTCACGACGCCAGCGAACAAGAGCAATGAGGCAGACTTCAATTGAAACGAACCATTCCAGGTTTTCATCACAAAATCCCTCTACACTTCGTTCGTAATGTTGAACCGATCAGTGAGTCTCTGGGCAGAGCGGCCTTCACCAGCATCTTCTCTGCCCAGCATGGAGACAGCATGAGCGGATCTACTGCCCACCGCCGACAGCCGCAGTGGCCGCGACCTCGCTCTCGGCAGCCGTGGCGTCCCCTTGTTCCTTCTGCAGGTTGGCCGCAATGTCCATGTCGGGAGAACTCTGGCCTCCGGGAACCGGCGTCGCGCCGCTGGCCGGACCCACAGGCATTCCGCCTTTGCCCATCGTTTCGGCAGCCGTCTTCAGCACAGCCATAATCTGCTGATCCTGCTCGTTCTGCATGGCCATCAGGTCATTCAACGAAACCTTGGCGACCGATCCCTGGGCGCACTCGTTCGAGCGACTGGTTGCAACCCGTACCGCGACGGTGCCATCCGCATCCAGATCTCCAGTCCGCAGAATCCAGTCGTCTGAATTAAGGTCGCAAGAATCGCCATCGACTTCCACGCTCAGCGGCATGACCACACGAAACGCAATGTGTCCCGGCTTCAGCGCATCCGGCACTTCCTCAGGGTCGTTGGGGGTGGCAGGAGGCGCCAGTGATCCGGCTCCGGCGGCGGCGGCTTGTCCCATCTCCGCGACTTCGACCTTTATCTGAGAGTCAATCTGTGCTTTCAGCTGGGGGGTGATCTGCGGCGGAGCCGCCGGTGCATAAGCGGCAGCGTTGGAATCCTGTTGTGCCTGTGCATCCCGGCCGGCATCATACGCCTGTTGCATATTTGTCGCGAGGATCTGATCGGTCATCCACTGATCGGGGCTTGCATAGACCGGGTAAGGTGCAAACGTCGCACCGTAGGCCGCGTACCATGGCTGGCCCACGAAACCGATCTGAATGCCGACGGGCGCGGCCCAAGGACTGACTGCCCATCTGTAGTATCCCGGCGAATAGATGAGCGCGGGAACCGGCCGATAAAAGCCGAAGCCATGATAGCGATAGTCGCGGTAGACCACAGCATAGGGATGTCCGCCAACCATGTAGCTGCGGCGCATGTAGCCATAACGCCCATAGATGGGGCGCTCGACAAATCCGCGGTGCGGGCCGTAACCGACCACCCGAATCGAGCCCCCGCCTACCGCTGGATGCCGCCCCTCGACAACGCGAAGGCCGCCGGGCCCGCGATGAAACTCCTGGATAGAGCCATTGCGTTCCACACGGAAGGACTCCGGTCGCCCGTTCGCGCCCATGCGCGCGTGCATATTGGGCGACTCGATGCCACGGATGTGGCCCCCTTTGTCCATCTCGCGCTGCACGCCCTTTTGGTCGGTTCTGACTTTCCCGCCATTCGGCAGTTGGTGGTCTCCGGGCCGCTGCAACTCCGTTTTTGTCGGCGCGAGCCCGCCGCGTCTGTTGTCGGAGGGATGTTGTCCTTCCGTGGCGTCGCGTCCGCGTTGCGTGTTGGAAGTCTTGATCGCGGGGGCAGGCTTTGCTGCCGGAGTAGGCTTTGCTGCCGGAGCAGACTTGGCGGCCGGAGCTGCCTTAGTGCCGGCAGATGCTGTGCCGCCGCAAAGCGCTGTGCCAAGAAATGCCACTGCGCATATCCATCTGATTTGCATGAAGCTCTCGATCCTGCCCATTTCGTTCTCCCTCGTGGTTCAAAACCAGTGATGACACCTCTAATAGCGCAAAGAAAGCCAGTTTCTGTTCTGATCGGCTGTGCGTGAGTGGATGCTCAGTGGGCACTATCGCGAACAGGCCAGTCCGCCGCTCTTGAATGGCCTTCGGACAAGCCATCGATTTGTCCACTGCCTCGATTCGCTCCACCTCTCGGAGTTAGTAGGAACGATGAAGTGCTTCGCTCTGTCGGTTCGGGACAGTCATGAAGAGACTCGGACGACCACCTCGAAGCTGCCGAAAGACCCGCGCTTCAAGAAAAATAAGTTGGACGATTGTACTCAAGACTAGCTCAACGCATATACCGACCACAAGCTCAACAGATTGAGCTACGCTCACCACAATGCGCGCCACGCTCCTTTGTTATCAATCACGTCCGATCATTTATCCGGAAGTAAGTTGAATTATTAATAAATGATGACTCGGCTTCATTCGCGGTGCGCAGTTATGATCCATGACAAGCTTCCTCATGCCAACCGAGATCATCCGGCTGGTGGAACGTTTTGGTTTTTAACGCGGCGACGCGACTGGAATACACAAGGCCGCGGGGCGCAATCCGAACTGGATGACCTGCGCCGTTTGCACCAGATGTCCAGGAACCGCAAACGGGCGGGAGCCACCCCGTTCTTCACCGAGAGAAGAATGGGATGGCCATGGGATACTTCCATGCCTCGCCGCGATAGCCCTTTATGGCGGCAATGATTGGCAAGACCACGCCAATGATGCCTAATCCAACGCCGAGTACCGCGCCAATCAGGACAAATGTGAGGATGAAGCATATCGCCGAATAAATAATCTCTGAGATGATCCAATTCACGGCATTCTTGCCATGCTCGTCAATCAGCGGCAACTCAGTCTTCTTCACTTGCCAGATGATGACGGGAACGATGAAGCCGGCAAATGGAATGATGTAACCCGCGAGCAAGGAGAGGTGGAGAAAGAGCGCGACCTGGCGCGTTTGCTTCTGAACTTCAGCATTCTCCTTTTCTAGCGAGGGCCCGGATAGGTTTGGGAGCGGGTCGGGACGGACCGGGCTGGCGAGGCCGCAGCCGTCGCAGAATTTCGATGATTTGGCGATTTTCTTTCCGCACGAAGGACACGGCATAAACTCAGGAGATTCGTGGCCGAGCGGTCTGTTACTCTCTTCAACGATTGCGGTTGTCATTGACTTCTCCCTTGGTTCGAGTGTCGTTTGAGTATGAGGCTCGCGCCGGCAGACTTGATCGTGGACTACGAAGGCAAAACTGCGCGAGCGTGCGGACGATCTGCCGGAGTGGTTACGGCCTCGGTGCGCGAAGCTAGTTGTACACCACAGACGCGGCAAAAATGCGCTTCGCCCGCATTGGATTCTCCGCAGGCGGGGCACCACTTGCAATCTGCGGAGTGCACATAGACATCGTTCGAATCGGCAAGCCAGCTATCGTAGACACCTTTCCACTCGAGTATGGGACGCGCGACTGTAATCCATCCCAGGCCCGCCAAAGCGAGCGTGATGAAGTACCACAGGACCGCCGCGATAACGGTGACGACGATTGTAACCGCGGTGTTTTCGTGGATCTGTTCGTGCCAGTACTGCCACCATGAGGTGGGCGTGAGACCGATCACAAGCAGGATGTGCAGCAAGGCCGACACGCAGAGTGTGATAAGAAATGTGCTGCGCTTGTGCTTGAGTTTTCTCTTATATCCGCAGTTCGCAATGCGGCAAAGTAACGCGTTTTTATCGACGACGTAATTCATGCATTTCGGACACCGAGGCATGGCTCTCCCTTATACGGATCGTGATCTGAGTGAGGTGTCTATCGGCAAACAAAGAGCGCGCGATAGAGGGTGGATGAAACTTTAACGTGTAGGGGACCACAAAGGTAATGGTCGAGTCCAGCTTCGACGGATTCAAGGGGCCAGCACCGCTCAGGATTCCCAAATTCGCAGCAAAATTCCGCTTGAGTATTTTCACTCCTTATTTACTGCGCAACAGAGGAGTCTTTGTCCTCGAGCTTCTCCCCCCAATTGCACTCGCCGCAGGCCAAGAGATAGAAGCCCCAGATAAGGAACCAGTCGAAAAAGGAGCCCTTTCGATACTCTCCAGTGAACCAATCGGGAAGATGCGGCTTGGCTGCCAGTGCTCCGGTCGTAATGACGTAGACGATTCCCAGCGCGCGACAATGACGGAGTAGAAACTTTCTGCGGATGAGAGCCTTCCAAGGGATGAGTTGTACGAAAAACTCCGATGCAACGAAGGGAATTGAGATGGTGTACATCACTAAAGCGGCGATCTGAAATCCGCCCGGACGGTCGCTCAACTCGCCAAAGAGGATAACGAAAGGGATGACAATAACGAAGATCACAAGAAGGAGTGACATGCCACCGTTTCTCCGATATGGGTGCGGCTCCGATTCGGCAGAGCCAGATTCAGGGGCCTTTAGGATTTGCGGTAGATCGGTCATAATGTCGTCGCCTTTGGGCATGAGGTTCTTGAAAAAGATCATACGGCGGAAGAAGTTGTTCGTTCATGAATGCTCAGCGTCTGGGCATTCATGCAGGAATAGGGTGAAGAACTGACCACAGAACCTTAAGTCGAAGGGCAAGGAAAATGGCGCCAATCTGCACGGTCTGTACTTAGAGCGGTTCCGCAATTTACGTGCCCCGATTCTCATCGTGCAGGGTGGGATTTTCTTGAGGAAAATACCCCTTGTGAGCAATCGCTTCGGGATACAGCAATTGTGGAACCGCTGTAGTGCCGAGACCGAGCACAACCCATCGCAGCGAGACCAGCACAGGCTGAAAAGTATGCGCGGTCCAGATTTAATGGGCTCCCGATTCGGCATAACAGTAAATCTGGTAGGCCCGAAGAAACACGGCCAAGGGCACATTGAACGAACC